>NZ_JBHYUG010000068.1:8690-32772 GCF_042749375.1 Streptomyces sp. NPDC059477
GGCGGGGGGATTGGGGTCCCCCGGGAGGGGCGGCCACATGTCCGCCGACCGGCTTCCGGCTTTGGGGGGTTTCATCGCCGCGTCGGCGGTGCCTGCGGTGGGGGCAGCGCGCGTAGTGCTGGTCGTGCGCCTCGAACAGCCATTGGATGCCGGTGGCCTCGGTGAGCGGCAGGGGGAGGCCGGTGGTGTCGGCGAGGGTGCGTGCCAGGGCGAATTCCCAGCTGCCCATGTCGGATCGGGCGGCCAGCCGCGCCAGCACCCTGGTCAGGAACTCCGGTGGCCGCCCGGCCAGTACGGCGGCCAGCAGATAGGGGTCCTGGTCGTAGGTGTGCGCGCCGGTGAGCCAGGTGGCACAGGCGACGGCGACGGTGTGGCAGCCGGCGGCGGCGAGATAGGCCGCGCCGCGGGTGTCCGTCGGCAGGGAGCCGTCCTTCCGCAGGCTTTTCAGCTCGGGCAGGAGCGCGCGCCGGGTCCGGTCGTCCAGGTCGGCCAGGAGCAGGGGCAGTTCATCGCGGGCGCCTGCCTGGACGGCACCGAGCAGCGCGGTGGCGGGGTCCTGCCCGGCCTCGTGGCGAAAGCGCTGGGCCCTGGCCGGGCTCGCGGGGCGCGGGGAGCGGGCGAAGCGGCGGATCATCGGGACTCCAGGGAGGCGCGGTCACGGCGGTGGGCGATACGGACGGCGAGGGCGTGCTTGCAGGGGCCGCGCCGGCCCCGGTGATCGGACCACCAGGGACAGGTGCAGCTCGCGCCGCGCCCGTCGGCGGCGGGCCGCACCAGGTGGGTGTGATCGCCGGAACGGACGGAGGCGACCGGGGTTTCGGGTCCCCCGGCGCCCTCGTGGAAGGTGACCGCGCCCTCGGCGACCAGGGCGCGGGCGGCGACGAGGCGGGGGTTGTGCCGCTCGGCGCGGTCGGCGTCGTAGGGCAGTTCGCGGTGGAAGTAGGCGGCCTCGGCGGTGTCGTAGCCGACGCGGCCGGCTGTGCCGAGGCGGGTGAGGGCGGCCCGGACCCGGTCGTGGGTGAGGCCCGCCGCCGCGGCGAGTTCGGCCGGGTCGATGCGCGGTTCCCAGGCGAGCAGGACGCCGAGGAGTTCGGCGTCGGATGCGGTGTCGTCGCCCGCCAGGGCTTCCAGGACCGCTCCTTCGCCGCTGAAGCCGCGTGCCACGCCGGGTGAGAGGACGAGGGTGAGCCGCATGCCGGGCAGGTCGATCTCCCAGCCGCTCGCCAGGGGCGGGCTGTCCGGGGCGGCGGGCGGGCCGTACAGGCGCAGCCCGGTGGCGTGCCGCAGGACGCGCAGGAGGGCGCCGAGCCGCCCGGGACCGGGCAGGCAGACGGCGCCGGGTGCCGGGCGGCTGGTGGGACGCAGGCCGCGCCCGGCGGGCAGCAGCCACTGCTCGGCGCCGCCGGACCGCCCGGTACGGGGCAGCCCGCGCAGGAACCTGACCGTCTCGGCGGCGCCGAGTTCGGCGCGCAGGTCGAACGCGGCGGAGATGACCTGGGTCTCGGCGAAGCCCCGCAGCCAGCGCTCGGGCAGCGGCACCTTCTTCTCCACCACGGCTCCGTCGAGCGTGGTCACCGCCAGCTCCTCCGGGCCGACCCGGAGATGGAGCGGATCGTCGCCGCCGATCCGGGCCAGGGCGTCCCGCAGCGGATTGTTGACGTCCACGTTGGTCGTGCCGTGCCGCACCTCGCCGCCGTCCAGGCCGTCACCCAGCACATCCAGGCGCGCGTAGACCCCGCAGCAGCCGGAGAACGACTCGAAGCGCAGCCGGTCGCCCTGCGCCGTGACCACCGGATCGCGCAGCCGCGCCAATTCCGGCCGGTAGTAGCGCGCCCCGGCCACGTCCGCCACCGCCAGCAGCGCCGCGGCGGCGACCTGGGGCCGGGTCAGGAACCCGGAGTAGAAATGGGGCCGCGCCACGGGCCCGGCCGGTGTCACCCCGCCGGAGGTCTCCAGACCGAGGGCCGTCCCGCGCGCGGTCGTACGCACGGCGGACGGCTGAGCATAGGCGTACGCCTGAAGGTTCGACGTCATACCCAGAACGCTACGGCCTGCCACTGACAATGCCCCTGGGCACCCGTGCGGGGGCGGTGCCGGGAGCTGTGCGGGAGGCGTGCCGGGGGCTGTGCCGCCCGTCCGGTGAACGACCGTCAGCGGGCCGCCCCGGCAAGGAACCGCACCCCGCACCCTGCGAGGCGCCCCGGCGAGAGGACGTGCCCCTCGACCGCGCTGAGCCGGTTGCGCGCGGCCGGGCCCGGCTTCGCCGTGAGACAACGGGACGCGAGACGTGTCGCTGGCGTTCATCGACGCGGTGTTCGAGCGCCTGGGGCGGCGCCTGTTCCCCGATCCGCACCCGGCCCACCGCCTTGGTCCGCTCCCGGCTCACCGCCCTGATCCGCTCCCGGCCCACCGCCCTGGTCGCCGGGGTGGGTTCCGCCGCCTACGACGGTCAGCTCGCCGCCCGCCGCGCCAGGTGACCCCGCCTCAGCCCAGCGGGCCAGCCGACCGGTCAGCCGGTCAGCCGGTCAGCCGCGACCCTCGTAGCAACCGCCCCACCGTGTCCGCCGCGAGGTCGTCGGCTGAACTCCCCGGCGGCAGCGAATCCGCCGCGGTGAGCGCGGCGATGCCGTGCAGCGCGGCCAGCAGGATCACGCCGAACCGTTCCGCGTCGGCGACGGACGCGCCGCTGCCGTCGAACAGGTCGAGCAGGATCTCCCCGCAGGCCGCCGAGGCCGCCCGCACCTTGTCCTGCGGGTCGCGGTACTTGCACGCGTACATCACCTCCAGCAGCGCCGGGTACCGGGTCGCGAACCGGACGTAGGTGAGAGCCAGCCACGTCAGCCGGTCCTCGAAGCCGCCGTCACCCGACGTCGACTCGGCCAGCTCGGCGCCGAGCCGCTCGAAGCCCTCGACCGCGAGCGCGTCGAGCAGCGCCTGCCGGTCGGCGAAGTGCCGGGAGGGGGCCGCGTGCGAGACCCCGAGGTCCCGGGCCAGCGAGCGCAGGGAGAGTGCCCCGACGCCGTCCTCGGCCAGGACGGTCTCCGCGCGGGCCAGCAGCTCGGCGCGCAGGTTTCCGTGGTGATACGCCATGCCGCCATCGTACAAGGCGATGTTTCCATTGACAGCTTTGTAGTCATCGCCTACATTTTCCAGTCACGTCACCCTCCGCGCCACTCCACTCACCACCTCACCCGCTCACCGCCTCACCCGCTCACCACCTCACCACGACAGGAACGCATCGATGAAGGCCATTGTTTTCGGGGCGACCGGCATGGTCGGCCAAGGTGTGCTGCGCGAGTGCCTGCGCGACGACACCGTCAGCGAGGTCCTGGTGATCGGGCGTACGGCGACCGGCGTCGAGCATCCGAAACTCCGGGAGGTCGTCCACCGGGATCTCCAGGAGCTGATGGCCCGGCCGGGCGCCGATGTCCGGCTGTCCGGCGTCGATCTCTCCGGCTACGACGCCTGCTTCTTCTGTCTGGGCGTCTCCTCGATGGGCATGACCGAGGAGGCGTACCGGCGGATCACCTACGACCTGACCCTCACCACGGCCCGCACCCTGGCCGCCGCGAACCCGGACCTCACCTTCGTCTATGTCTCCGGCCAGGGCACGGACAGCACCGAGCGGGGCCGGACCATGTGGGCCCGCGTCAAGGGCCGGACGGAGAACGGCCTGCTGGCCCTGCCCCTGCGCACCTACCTCTTCCGCCCCGGATACATCCAGCCCCTGCACGGCATCACCTCCAGGACCCGCGTCTACCGCGTCCTGTACGCGCTGACCTCGCCCCTCCATCCCCTCCTCAGGCGCCTCGCGCCCCACCAGCTCACCACCACCGAGCAGCTCGGCCGCGCGATGATCGAGGTCACCCGCCACGGCGCGCCTGAGCCCGTCCTCCACAACCGGGACATCAACCGGGCCGCCCTCGGCGAGGGCCACCAGGCACCGCGCTCGCGCTGATCGCGCCGTCGCGTTCTTGGCCGGTTTCACCATGTCGGCCGGTTCCGTCCGTTGGGTAGCGTCATGGCCCGGTGACACGAGGCAAGGCGCGAGGCAGGACAGCGGGAACCGATCAATCAGGAGGCCGCGATGTCGTGGTTCACCCACAGCCTGCGGGCGTTCAGCGGTGAGATGCGCGCACGGTGGCACGGCTACTTCGTCGAATACGGACAGCGGGACTGACGCCAAGGAGGACCACCATGTCCTGGCTCATCAAGAAGGTCCAGGCACTCAGCGGTGAGATGCGCGCACGGCGCAATGAGTACGGTGACCGGTACGGCCGCACCGACTGACCGCTCACCCCACCTCTCCGTACGGGATGGGATGCGCGGCTTGATCACCGCATCTCATCCCCGTCAGTTGGGCAGGTGACCTCGTGTTCCTCAACAGGCTCGGTCTATGGCCCCAGTTGCTGCGCTGGGAGCGCCTGGCGGCGGACCACGACGGTCCCTTCAGGCTCCGGTTCGGAACCCTCTTCGTCGCCGACGGGCAATCGGCGCGGGACATCCTGGTCGACCCGGACGGCAACTACCTCTCCCAGTCCGGATTCTTCCGCCTCGGACAGCGGCCCCTCCCCCAGGACCTGCGGACCGCGGCCTCGCACGAACTCCTCAGGGTCCTGGCCCGGCACGACCTGCCCGCGTCCTTCGACCTGGACGCCACCCTCCAGGAGCTGAGCGACCGCCAGGGGCGGCTGCGGCATCAGCGCTGGGGGGTCGAGATGATCCGCCGCTACTTCGCCCCCGCGATAGCGCACGAACGTCACACCCGGATCAACTCGCTGGTCGACGCCTATGTCACATCGAGCGTCGTCGCCGACGACATCGTCGGCCGTACGGTACGCGGATCACACCGTACGGTGCCGGGTATCCGGGCCGGATTCGCCGAGCAACTGGGAATGGTGACCGGGCGGCGGCCCGACGCTCCGGCCCACGATCTCGTGGATCTGGTGCTCGGTGTGGAGGGAGAACTGTCCCCGCAGGACCGCGCGCAGCTCCTCCAGCGGCTGATCCTGTCCACGGTCGGCTTCACGGGCGTCGCCCTCGAATGGGTCGTGCTGCTCGGCGTCCAGCACGGGTACAACGGCCCGGAGCTACGACCCGAGCAGGTCCGCTCCCTGGTCAGGGAGACACTGCGGGTCTATCCCACCGCGTGGCGCCTGGTCAGGGTGGCCGCCAGGGATCACCGGATCGCCGGGGTCCCGGTCCGGCGGGGGGAGCATGTCCTGATCGGCACGCACGCGATCCACCGGTCCGGTGCCGTGTGGGACCGGCCGCTGGACTTCCGTCCCGACCGCTGGGAGGAGGACCCGGCCGACGACGAGCGCAGGCGCTCGTACCTCCCCTTCGGGAGAGGGGAAGGCATGTGCCCGGCGAACGGCTTCGCCCTCAAGGCCCTCGAACACCTCGGCCACCTCATCCTTCACCGCTACCGGGGAGAGGTACGCCTCCGGCGCCGCAAGCCCCACGCCCGTACCCTCCTGGCACCACCGGCGGGCTGGACCCGCCTCACCGGGGCGGGTCCGTAGCCGGGGTCCGGCGGGGTCGGCCCAACAAGCCGACGGGCCAGCGACCCAACGAACCGACGGGCTAGCGCGCCCGCGTGGCCGCCAGGCTCGCGAAGCGGCGCAGCACCCGGTCGCGGTGGGGTGCGAGTGCCTCAAGTTCCCTCGGGGCGTTCTCGCGCAGGCCGGGGGCGGTGGCGGCGTCGTCGGGGAAGGCCTGGGCGAAGGCGTCGACGGCGGTGATGTCGACCTCCAGGTGGAACTGGAGGCCCCACGCCGACGCGCCGACCCGGAACGCCTGTACCGGATAGCGGTCGCAGGAGGCGAGGGTGACCGCTTCGGCGGGCAGGTCCATGCTGTCGCCGTGCCAGTGCAGGACGCGCAGATCGCCGGGGAGGCCGTCGAAGAGCGGGTCGCCCGTGGCCGCGGAACCCACGGACACGGGCCCCTACCCGACCTGGAGCGTGTCGCCGGGCCAGGCTCTGCCGCCCGCCGCCACCGCCAGCAGTTGTGAGCCCAGGCACACGCCGAGCACCGGCACCTGGGTGGCCAGCGCCGTGCGCAGCAGGCTCAACTCCGCTTCGCGGGTGGGGAAACCGTCGTCGCTGTAGGCGGACATCGGCCCGCCCATCACCACGAGCGCCTCGGCCCCCGTCAGATCCTCGGGCACGGGTTCACCGGCCCACACCCGGCACACCCGCAGCGGGAGCCCGGCCGCCTCCAGGGCCGAACCGACCTCGTACGGACCCTCCTGGGCCACATGCTGTACGACCAGAACCGCCACCGCCGACCGACCCCTTCCCCACCCTCGGACGCCCTCCTGGACGACGAGTTCACATCGTACGGGCGGGTGCGCGGGCCGGGCGGCGGGCGGGCCTCGTCACTCCCACTGGTAGGGCAGGTACTTTCCGTCGAGGGTGATGACGACCCGGTCACCGGCCGGGTCGGGGACGCGCTGGACGTCGAGGCGGAAGTTGATCGCGCTCATGATGCCGTCGCCGCACTGCTCGTGGATCAGTTCCTTGATGGTCGGTCCGTAGACCTGCACGATCTCGTAGAGCCGGTAGACGGTGGGGTCCACCGGGACGGCCGCGTCCAGGGCGCCCCGGGTGGGCTGGAGCCGGAAGGCGAGGGCGGCGTCGTCGCCGAGTTCGAGGAGGGCCGCCGCGGTGGCCGCCTCGTCCTTGCCCATCGGGTGCTGGCCCAGCAGGGCCGCCGTGGTCCAGGCCAGTGGTCTGCCGATCGCTTCGGCGAGCTGGGCCCAGGTGACCCCGGTCTTCACCTTGGCCTCGCGCACGGCTTCGGCGGCTTCCCGCTTGCTGAGCATGTGTGTCTCCCTTGACTGCGAAGGTCCTGGCGCCACGTCACACCAGGGTAGGAGACCCGGGCCGGGACGGTCAGGTGTGCGTCCCGGGCGCCGAGGTGCTCGTCGGCCGTCAGCGAGCCTCCGCGGTCCGTGCCCGGTCGTCGGCGTCGAGCAGTCGCCGCAGCAGTTTCGTGAGCGTCTCGCGCTCGGCCTCGGTCAACCCCCGCAGGAAGGAATCCTGGGACCGCTCGGCCACCCGCCACAGGCGGCGCTGGAGGGTCTCGCCCTCGCCGGTGAGTTCGACCAGCTGGCGGCGCCGGTCGGCCGGATCCCGCGTACGGCGTACCAGCCCCCGCTCCTCGATCGCGTCCAGATAGCCCCCCAGATGGCTGCGCTGGAAGCCGAGCCGGTCGGCCAGCACATGCTGGGGCAGCGGGCCGAAGTCGGCGAGCGCGGTCAGGGTCGCGAAGTGCGGCAGCCGCAGCCCGTGTTGGCCCACCGCCTCCACCAGGGCGTCGTGGCCGATCCGGGCGGCGTGACCGGCGAGATAGGACGGCAGCGCCAGCAGGCTCGGCGGCCGGGGCGCCGCCTGCGCCCCGCCGGCCGTCACGCCGGGGCCCGGTTCAGCGCCGGGGCCCGCTCCAGGGGTTGCGTTCATCTGTTCACGATATCGGAAGACCATGGCCGGACGTAATGATGACGCGTTGGAATGATTCCATGTTGTAATTAATCGATTCCATGCTGACAACCAACTCGACCCAAAGGACCGCTCCATGACCGAAACACCCACGTCACAGGCCGACCCGGCCACCGGCGAGACGTTACGGACCACCGCCCCGTTCGCCGCCCTGCTGCTCGCCGTCCTGTCGTTCTCGCTGATGCAGACGATGGTCGTGCCGGCGCTGCCGGACCTCCAGCGTGAGTTCGACGCGTCCACCACCGGGGTCTCCTGGGTGCTCAGTTCCTTCCTGCTCACCGCCTCGGTGGCCACGGCGCTGCTCGGGCGGGTCGGCGACATGTTCGGCAAGCGCCGGGTGCTGATCGCCAGCCTCAGCGTGTTCGCGGCGGGCACCCTGCTGGCCGCCCTGTCCGACTCGCTGCCCCTGCTGATCACGGCCCGCGCGGTGCAGGGGGTCGGATCGGCCGCGTTCCCGCTGGCGTTCGGCATCGTGCGCGACACGTTCCCGCGTGAGCGGGTGCCGGTGGCGATCGGCCTGATCTCCGCCACGTTCGGGATCGGCTTCGGCGTCGGGCTGGTCGTCCCGGGGCCGATCGTGGACGCGCTGGACTGGCGATGGATCTTCTGGTTCGGCCTGATCGTGATCCTGCTGGGCATCGCCGCCGTCACCGCGTTCATCGAGGAGTCCACGGTCCGCTCCCCCGGCCGGATCGACTGGACCGGCGTGGTACTGCTCAGCGCGGGAGTGGTGACACTGCTGCTGGCTATCGGTCAGGGCACGTCGTGGGGCTGGGCGTCGGGCGCGGTCATCGGCCTGTTCGTCGCGGCGGCCGTGCTCCTCGCGGTGTTCGGGTACGCCGAGAAGAAGGTGCGCGATCCGCTCATCGACATCGCGCTGCTGCTCCGGCCGGCCGTGCTGACCAGCCATGTCACCGCGCTCATCATCGGTTTCGGCATGTACGGCGCCTTCACCCTGGTACCGCTGCTCGCCCGGACGCCGTCGGCGGCCGGATACGGCTTCGACGCCTCCGTCACCGAGGCTGGGCTGTTCATGGTGCCGATGGCCCTCACCCTGCTGATCGCCGGCCCGCTCGCCGGACGGATCGGCGCGGCGGTGGGCTGGAAGCCGCCGCTGGTGCTGGCGTGCCTGATCGGTGTGGTGGGCTTCGTCGTCTACGCCGGGGCGCACGACAGCGAGGCGGCGATGTACACCGGGTCGGCGGTGCTGGGCACCGGCGTCGGGTTCGCCTTCGCCGCCCTGGCGAATCTGGTGGTCAGCTCCGTGGACCGGAGCCAGACCGGCGAGGCCACCGGCATCAACACCATCATGCGCACCATCGGCGGCTCGCTCGGTGCGCAGATCTCCGCGTCCCTGGTGGCGTCCCGGACCATCCCCGGGACCTCGTTCCCCGCCGAGTCCGGCTACACCACCGCGTTCGTGATGTCCGCCATCGCGCTGGGCGTCGCCACCCTCGCCGCGCTCGCCGGTCCCGGCAGGCTCTGGCACCGGGCCCCGGCCCCGGCGCCCGCACCCGCACCCGCACCCGCACCCGCACCCGCCGTACCCACATCCGCGCCCGCGTCCGCGCCAGACCCCGGTAGCAGCCGGTCCACCGCCTAGGAGTTCACGCACATGCCTGACTACGGACATGACCTCCTCTTCGGCACCGTCCTGGTGCCGAGCGCGGGACACGCCGACGACACGGTGACGCTGGCCCGCCTCGCGGACTCGTCCGGGCTGGATCTGGTGAGCGTGCCGGACCATCCCTACCGGCCGGAACTGCTCGACGCCTGGATGGCGCTCGCGGTCATCGCCGCGTCCACCACCCGGGTGCGGGTCTTCCCCAACGTCGCGAATCTCCCGCTCCGCCCGCCCGCCCTGCTGGCCCGCACGGCGGCGGGCCTGGACCTGCTCAGCGGTGGCCGGGTCGAACTGGGGCTGGGCGCCGGGGCCTACTGGGACGCGATCAGCGCCGATGGCGGACCGCGCCGGGATCCCGGTGCGGCGGTCCGTGCCACCCGGGAGGCCATCGAGATCGTACGGGCGCTGTGGCGCGGCGGCCCACCGGTCCGGGTCGGCGGCGCGCACTACCGGCTGGACGGCGCCGCCCCCGGCCCCGCCCCCGCGCACCCCATCGGGATCTGGGTCGGGGCCATCGGCCCGCGCATGCTGGAGCTGGTCGGGGCGGCGGCCGACGGCTGGCTGCCCAGCGTGCCGCACGTACCGCCGGGCCGGCTGGAGGCGGGGCATCGGCGCGTCGACGAGGCGGCGATCGCGGCCGGTCGCCGGCCGGCGGCGGTACGGCGGCTGTACAACCTCTCGCCGGGTCCGGGCGGCTTCCCTCGCGGCGCGCCGGACGCCTGGCCCGAGCAACTGGCCGCCCTCGCACTGGAGCACGGGACGAGTGCCTTTCTGCTGCCCGCGCGGCAACCGGCCCTGATCCGGACGTTCGCGGCGGAGGTGGCGCCCGCCACCCGGGAACTGGTGGCCGCCGCACGCGGCCGGGCGGCGGACCCCGACGGCCCGCCGTCCGACCCGGGCGGGGTTGCCGACGGGGCCGCCGCGAGCGCCGGGCCGGTGGTGGCGGGCTCGCGCACGGCCACCCTCGCGCCACGCGCGCACCGCACCGGCTCCGGGGAGCGGCTGTCCGTACGGCCCACCCCCGACCCCGGTGTACGACGGTCCACCGAGCGTCTCTGGGACGAGTCGACCCGCCCCGCCGGGCCGACGGCCGACCCGGAGCGGCGCCATCCGCGCCACGAGCAGGAGCCGGCCCGCAACCTCGTCGCCGCGCACGACCAGTTGCGCGCCGATCTCGACCGGCTCGGCGGGCTGGTGCGGGAGGTGCTGGCCGACACCCTCGACCCCGGCGAGGCCCGGTCCGAGATCCAGAAGCTGAGCCTGCGTCAGAACATCTGGACACTGGGCGCACACTGCGCCTCGTACTGCCGGGTGACGGCCCTGCATCACACCCGCGAGGACCAGGATCTGTTCCCGTTTCTGCGGCGGTCCGATCCCCGGCTGGGCGCGGTGCTCGACCGGCTCGCGGAGGAACATCACGCCATCCAGGGGGTGATCGAGCGGATCGACCGCGAGCTGGTCGCCCTCGCCCGGGGCGGGACCTGCGGGGAGGGGCTGCGGGCGGCCGTGGACCTGCTCACGGACACGCTGCTGTCGCACCTCTCCTACGAGGAGCGGGAGTTGATCGAACCGATGGCGCGGTTCGGGACCGGCTGGTGATCCGCACGTCGGTGTGGTCCGGGACCGGGCGGTGACTCCGGCGTGTTCCAGAGCGAGTGGGTTGTGGCGGGCAGGCGGTGACCCCGCTGCCGCAGCGGACGACGGCATGAGCCCCGAGCGCCCGGTGGCGCTTGCGCGGTTGGGCAGGCGCGGCGGACGTACCGACCCCGGAGTACGGGGTGGCACTCCACAGGGCGGTGCGGGCGCCGGGGAGGGCGGCAGCGCCGGGGACGCGGCCGGAGCGGATGCCGGTGGGCGCGGCACGCGCTGCCCCTATCGCGGTCAGCGGCGCGGGCGTCCAGGACGCCGACGCCGCCGGGCGCCCATCCGGTGTGGCATCCCGGCAGCGGCGCGGGCACGGGCACGAGCGCGGCGAGGTGCAGGACGGGCCAGCCCCTAGCCCAACCTCTAGGAGGCCGGGCCAACCACGAGCCCAACCTCTAGCGGGCCGGGCCAACCACGAGCCCAACCTCTGGCAGGCCGGGCCACCCCTTGGCCCACCCCCTACCGCGGTATCACTCGCGACATGGCTCCGTGGTGTGACGCCCCGCCGTCCACCCGCTTCCTACCTTCCTCACCCGTCACCACGGACGGACAGGACAGAGGGGGGACGGACGGATGCGCCGTTTCAGGAACACGCTCACCACCGCCGTACTGACCGCACTGCTGGTCGGCAGTACGGCGGGCGGGGCCTCGGCCGGCGGCGAGGACGCGCCGGGCGGTCCGCTCCCGGGCATCGCCGCCTGGCTGGCGGACGGCTCCCTGGGCAGGAAGCTGCCGGACCCCGCCACGGCCACCCCGTCCGACGTGGCGGCCTTCTTCGCCGGCCTGACCGTCACCCAGCGGTGGCGGCTCGTCCGGGACCACCCCGGCGTGGTGGGCAACCTCGACGGCGTCCCCGTACACCTGCGCTACGCGGCCAACGCGCCCGCGGGCGATCAGGTCCTGGCGTACGACCCGCGCGGCCGGGGCCTGATCGCGCGGGTCGCCGGTGATCTGGAGAACGCCGCGCACGTCGCGGTGATCGTCCCCGGCTCGGACATCGACGTCTCGACGGCCGACCGTACGGCACGGTGGGCCGCCGACCTCCAGGAGGCGGCGGGCGACGACACGGCCGTCATCGCCTGGGTGGGGTACACCACCCCCGCCGGTATCGGCCCCGACCTCGCGACGGGCCGCCTCGCCGAGGCCGGTGCCGAGCGCCTCGCCCGTTTCACCGACGGCCTGGACGCGGCCGGCCTCCCCGCCCCCTCCCTCTTCTGCCACAGCTACGGCTCGGTGGTCTGCGGCCTCGCCGCCCCCGGCACCGACGCGCGTGACATCGTCGCCGTGGGCTCGCCCGGCATGCGCGCCGACGAGGTCACCGCGCTCGGCACCGACGCCCATGTCTGGGCGGCGAAGTCCCCGGACGACTGGATCGGCCACGTCCCCCATGTCGAGATCCTGGGCCTGGGCCACGGAGCGGACCCCACCTCACCCGGCTTCGGCGCGACCGTCCTGAACGCCGACGACGTCCCGGCGCACGACGCCTACTTCACCCCCGGCACCGCCACACTGACCGCGTTCGCCGCCATCGCCGCCGGAGCCCTGTGATGAACGCCCCCGCAGGGCTCGCGAAGCTCACCGCCGAGATCGACGGCCGGACCCCTACCCACCGCGACCGCGCCATCGACGGCCTGCGCGCGCTGGCACTCCTCGCCGTCCCGGCCGGCCACTGGCTGGTCGGCGGCTTCACCCTCGACGCCGGGGGCGGTCTGCACAACGCCAGCCCGCTGGCCACGTTCGGCGCGCTGGCGCCGGCCGGCTGGATCCTCCAGATGCTGGGCATCTTCTTCCTGGTCGGCGGCTACTCCTCGTACCTCTCCTACCGGCGCCGCAAGGGTTCGGCCCGCGCCTGGATCACCGGTCGGCTCATCCGCCTGGGCCGCCCGGTCCTCGGCGTCACCGCCGTATGGGCACTGCTGCTGCCCACCCTCCACTACGGCCTCGGCGTCCCGGTCGCCACCCTGCACACCGCCTCCACACTGGTCGTCCAGCCGTTGTGGTTCGTCGGCGTCTACGCCGTGATCACGGCACTGACGCCGTGCTGCGTCCGTGCCTCACGGCGCCTCGGTTTCTGGTCCGCGGCCCCGCTGCTCGGCTCGGTCGCGCTGGTCGACCTCCTGCGCTACGGCCCGTACGCGGACGTGATGCCGTCCTGGGTGAGTCTGCTCAACCTGCTTCCGGGCTGGATGTTCGCCTACCAGCTGGGCGTGTCCTGGGCGGACCGGCGGCTGGGCCGCCGCGAGGCGTGGCTGCTGCTGTGGGGTGGCGCGGCCCTGTTCGCGACCCTGCTGCTGGCCTTCCACTACCCGGCCTCGATGGTGGGCGTGCCCGGCACCTCCCGGACCAACTCCCATCCCCCGTCCCTGCTGGTCCTGGCGCTGGCGGCGACCCAGTGCGGTGCGGCGATCCTGCTGCGCGACCGGCTGGCCCGGCTGCTCCTGCGCCCCGCCCTGTGGGCCCCGGTGGTGATCATCAACCTGGCGGCGATGACGATCCTGTGCTGGCACCAGACGGCGATGCTGGCCGCCGCGGTCCCCGCCTCGTACGTGGGCGAGATCCCCGGCCTGACCACCGCGCCGGACACGGCCGCATGGATCCTGGCGCGGGTGGCCTGGCTGCCGCTCTTCGCGGGGCTGCTCGTGGTGATCGCGCGGTTCACCCGGCACCTGGAGACCCCCTGGGACCACACCGGCCCGATCCGCCGCGCGTCGGCGGCCGTACTGGCGGCGGGCTTCACCTACTTCGCGCTGGTGGCGTAAGGGGCCCGGCGGCGGACGACGGCTGCGCACCGCCGTATCACCGCAGATCAGCCCGGCGGCCACACGCCCCGGACGCCGCCCCACCGCGCGGCACCGGACACCTTCCCACCCCACATAGGCTGGAGCACATGACGTCAGTGGAGGACAAGCCCCCGCGCGCGCTGCTCGCGGGGGCGTCGCGTCGGTGGGTGCGGCTGGTGCCGTGGGCCGTGGCGTTCGTGCTGTTCGTCGCTCTGCTGCCCACCACCATCGGGGTGCTCAGCGTCGACTACGGCCTGAGCGGCGGCCTCGCGGGCGGGCTGGCCGTCGCGCAGACGGCGCCGCTGCTCCTCGCCGTCGTCCGTCCGCTGCACGCCTGGTACGTGATCCTCGCCTCGGACGTGGCCACGGCGCTCGTCCTGCTCACCGTCGGCTTCCCCGCGCAGCACGCGTGGCCCTTCCCGCCCACGGCGATCGTCGGGTACCTCGGCCTCTGCCTCGCCCTCGGCCTGCGCGAGCCGCGCCGGACGCTGCTGCTGGTGTGGCTGACGACGGCGGGCGTGAGCGTCGCCCTGGGGTTCGCCGCGCCCCACGGCACGAGCGGCAGCGGCGTCCTGCTCACGGTGCTCAGCGGCGTCGCGCTCGTGCTCGGCGGCGCGCTGCGCGAGCGGTACGAGGCGCAGCGCAGGCTGGCCGAGCAGGAGACGATCAGCGAGGCCGAGCGCGACCGGCGCACGCTCCTGGAGGAACGCGCCCGTATCGCGCGCGAGCTGCACGACGTGGTGGCCCACCACATGTCCGTCATCACGGTGCAGGCGGACACCGCGGCGTACCGTCTCGACGGGCTGCCGCCGGAGGTGCGGAAGGAGTTCACGTCCATCGCGGCGACCGCGCGCGAGTCGCTCGGCGAGATGCGGCGGCTCCTCGGTGTCCTGCGCAACGAGGAGACGCGGGGCGAGCTGGCGCCCCAGCCGGGCCTGACCCGGATCGGGCAGCTGGTGGAGGCGACGGTCAGGGCGGGCGTGCCGGTGGAGTTCACGCCCTGCGACGCCGATGTGCCCGAGGCGGTGGGTCTGTCCGCGTACCGCATCGTCCAGGAGGCCCTCGCCAACGTCGTACGGCACGCGCCCGGCGCTCCGACGCATGTGTCGGTCTCGGCGTCGGCGTCTTCCGGCGTGGAGCGGCTCACCGTCCTCGTCGTCAACGGGCCGCCGCCCGAGCCGCCCGCCGCACCGCTGGAGAACGGCGACACCGGGCACGGCCTCGTCGGCATGCGCGAGCGGGTACGCATCGCCGGTGGCACCCTCGACGCGGGACCGCTGCCGGACGGCGGCTTCCGGGTGGCCGCCCAACTCCCCCTGACCGACAGCCTCCCTCCGACGTAAGGATCCTCACGTGACGACGCGCGTCATCATCGTCGACGACCAGGCCATGGTGCGGGCGGGCTTCGCCGCGCTGCTGGCCGCCCAGAGCGACATCGACGTGGTCGGCGAGGCTCCCGACGGCGCGCAGGGCGTCGAGCTGAGCCGGCGCACCCATCCCGATGTGGTGCTGATGGACGTCCGCATGCCCGAGATGGACGGCCTGGAGGCCGCGCGCCGCCTCCTCGCACCCCCGCCGGGCGTCACACACCGGCCGCGCGTCCTGATGCTCACCACGTTCGACGTCGACGACTACGTGTACGAGGCACTGCGGGCGGGCGCGAGCGGCTTCCTGCTCAAGGACGCTCCCCCGGCCGACCTCATCGCGGCGGTACGGGTCGTGGCCTCGGGCGACGCGCTGCTCGCCCCCTCCGTGACCCGCCGTCTCATCGCGGACTTCGCCCGGCAGCGTCCCGCCGCCCGGGGCAGGCCCGCGCTCCGCCTCAAGGCCCTGACGGAACGCGAGACCGAGGTCCTCACCCTGGTGGCCCGCGGCCGGTCCAACGCGGAGATCGCGGCGGATCTGGTGCTGGCCGAGCAGACGGTGAAGACGCATGTGAGCCGCGTCCTCACCAAGCTCGACCTGCGCGACCGCGCCCAGGCCGTGGTCTTCGCGTACGAGTCGGGACTGGTCACCCCGGGCGACTAGGCACGCCCGGGCCGCGAACGCCGCACACCGCACACCGGGCGTCATACGCCGGACCGGAACCGGCGCAGGCACCCCGAGCGGCCCCGTCAACACGGCGGCACGGGCCGTCGCCGCTCCCGTGCCCCGCGCCGGGAACGGTGCCTCCCGCGCCCCACTCCGCCTCGTGCCCGCGCAACCGGACAAGGGCCGGGGCGCCGGTCCGCCCGCACCACCCACCACTCGGCGCTACCTTGTGCCGCATGAGCAACCTTGACCGCGCGCCGGTACCCAGCGTGTGCGGCGGACGCGGATTCGTCGTCGCCGAGCCCGTCCGCGAACTGCTGAGCCCCCGCCGGGTGCAGCTCGGCGAGTCCACCGAGGTACGCCGACTGCTGCCGAACCTCGGCCGGCGCATGATCGGCGCCTGGGCCTTCGTCGATCACTACGGCCCCGATGACATCGCGGACGAACCCGGAATGCAGGTGCCGCCGCACCCGCACATGGGCCTGCAAACCGTCAGCTGGCTGCACAAGGGGGAGGTGCTGCACCGCGACTCGACGGGCAGCCTCCAGACGATCCGCCCGCGCGAACTCGGCCTGATGACCTCGGGCCGGGCGATCTCCCACTCGGAGGAGAGCCCTCGCCCGCACGCCCGCTTCCTGCACGGGGCGCAGCTCTGGGTCGCGCTGCCGGACGCGCACCGGCACACCGACCCGCGTTTCGAGCATCACGCCGATCTGCCGACCGTCACGGCACCCGGCCTCACGGCGACGGTGATGCTGGGCGACCTCGACGGGTCGGCGTCGCCCGGGACGACGTACACCCCGTTGGTCGGCGCCGATCTCGCGCTGACCGCCGGCGCGGACGTACGGCTGCCGCTGGAGCGGGATTTCGAGTACGGCGTGCTGGCCATGTCCGGCGAGGTGCACGTCGACGGCGTGCCCGTGCTGCCGGGCTCCATGCTCTACCTCGGCTGCGGACGCTCCGAACTCCCGCTGCGGGCCGCGTCGGACGCCGGGATCATGCTGCTCGGCGGTGAGCCGTTCGACGAGGAACTGATCATGTGGTGGAACTTCGTCGCCCGTTCCCAGGACGAGATCACGCAGGCTCGCGAGGAGTGGATGACGGGTGCCCGGTTCGGTGAGGTGAAGGGCTACGACGGCGGGCCTCTGCCCGCGCCCGAACTGCCGACCGTCCCGTTGAAGCCACGGGGCAGGTCGTTCACAGTCGGCGACGCCAGGTGATCCCACCCACCACCGGTGCTACCGGCGCCGGCGGGTCGACCCGGCGACGTCAGATCCTCAACGTCATGAACCGTTGAATTCCATCGGATCGCGTCGCGCTGCCGGGGAATGTAACAGCCCACCCGCCACACCATTTCCACGCGCCGTCACCAGTCACCAGTCACCCGATCGTGTGCCCCAGGCTGGGGCGCAGGCGACTGGACAAGGCAGTCAACGGGGATTTCATTTGGCCCCCTGGCTCACATACGTCACCACCGGATCCAATTCACCTGCGCAACACTTGAGGCCCCAGCACGCCATCCGGAATTTATCGGCTCATCCCATGAGTAGCACGTTTAGGCGAATGTATTGCGCACGGTGATCGACCGTCTCGATATCACTGATATCAATCTCAGTGCGCTCGAATCCGAGCCGAGCACCCTCCTTCGCAGGCCGCGCGTGAACACGCCGGTCTGGTTCGAGAATGGAGTCCGCGCATGGGAACCACCCTCCGCAAGCCCCTCGCCCTTGTCGCCCTCGCGGCGATGTCCTCCCTCCTGCCTGCCACCGAGTCCGTGGCGGCACCCACTGCCCAGCAGGCCGAGCGTCCCGGCCTGTACTGCCTGGCCAACGCCTGGGGCACCCCGGACGTCTCCAGCCAGCCGTGCGACGCCAGTGACCCCGGCCAGCGCTGGACCGTCTCGGGGAATCAGATCTCCCTCACCGACGCGCCCGGCTACTGTCTGGCCAACACCTGGGGCACCCCGGATGTCTCCAGCCAGCCGTGCGACCCCAACAGCGAGGGCCAGTACTGGGACGTGACGGGCCAGCAGATCTCGCTCAACTACGCCCCCGCCTACTGTCTCGCCAACGCCTGGGGCACCCCGGACGTCTCCAGCCAGCCGTGCGACACCAGCGACCCCGGCCAGCACTGGGTGGTGTTCAAGGACCAGATCAGCCTGGCGCTCGTCTGATCCTCTCCACTGTGCCCGGGGCGGGAGCAACCCTCCCCGGGCACAGCCATGCGCCGCTACCGACAAGGACCCGGATGTCCGGGCGCCGGCCGGCCGCGGGAGGTGGTGGTTCAGGGGCAGGTGGTCAGGATGACGGAGATGACGGTGCAGGTGGCCGACGCGGTGTCGTCGGCCGGGTCGGGGTCGGCCGGGGCGGACGCGGTCCGGGTTCCGGAGACCGTGACCTGGCCGAGGGACAGCAGGTGGAGCGGGACCCGGAACGTCTTGTCCACGGCGGTGCCATTGGGGATCGCCCCGTAGGCACAGGTGACGGTGGAGGCCGCGGTGGTGCAGCCGGCGGAGAGGTTGGTGGCGGTCGCGCCGGGGGGCAGGGACGCGGTGAGGGTGGCCGAGGTGACCGCGTCGGGGCCGGTATTGCGGGCGGTGAGCGTGTAGGTGAGGTAGGGCACCAGGATGCCCAGGTGGGGCTGGGCGGAGACGTCGACGTCGATGTCGGCGGTCGGGGCCACATAGGTGAACTCACCGGCCGGTGTGATGGCGCTGGTGCCGCCGGGAGTGGTGACCCGGACATCGACCGTGCCCGCCGCGTGCGCGGGCGCGGTGGCGGTGCAGGAGGTGGCCGAGCATGTCACGCCGGTTGCGGGGGTCCCGCCGAAGGTGATCGCGGTCGCGCCGTTCAGGTCCGTTCCGGTGAGGGTCACGACGGTCCCGCCGTCGGTGGTCCCGCTGTTCGGTGAGAGGCCGGTGACCTCGGGCGCCGGAATGGTGTGCAGGGCGAGTCTGCGGGGGCTGCTGAGCCCGCTCGCGGCGGTGGTGACGGTGTTGGTGGCGGTGTCGATGGCGTAGAGGTACCCGGGGACGCTGGAGCTGGCGTTGACCGAGTCGGTGACGTGGACGGTGGTGCCGGTGGCGTTGACGGCGACGTCCTGGGCGTTGCCGAGGCCGCCGACGAACGCGGTGACGGTATCGGTGGCCGTGTCGATCACCTGGACGCCGCTGCCGATGGGGCTGGCGCCGTAGAGGGTGCCGCCGTCGGGGCTGATGTCCACGCTGGTGACGTTGGCGCCGGTGATGGTCGCGGTGACGGTGTTGGTGGCGGTGTCGACCTTGGTGATGCCCGCGCCGGCGGTGGCGACGTAGACGGCGGTGCCCGCCGGGTCGACGACGGCGCCGTAGGCGGCGGCCGGCATCGGCACGTTCGCGGTCACCGTGGCGGTGGCGGTGTCGATGACGACCAGCCGGTTCGGCCCGGCGGCGGCGACGTACGCGGTGGTCCCGGCCGGGTCGAGGGCGATGCCCTGGAGGCCGCCCGCCACGGGGATGGTCGCCGTGACGGTGTTGGTGGCGGTGTCGATGGCCTCCACGACGTGCGCGGTGGTGTCGGCGACGTACACGGCGGTGCCCGCGCTGTTCACGGTGAGCGCCGTGGGGATGCCCGCGAGCGGAACGGAGGCGGTGACGGTGCTGGTGGCGGTGTCGATGACCGCGACGGCGTTCGCGAGCGCGGTCGCCGCGTACAAGGTGGTGCCCGCGCTGTTGACCGCCACGTCCTGGGTGTAGCCGCCGACCGGGATCGACGCGGTCACGGTTCCGGTCGCGGTGTCGACGGCCGAGACGGCCTGGCGGTTGAAGTCGGTGACGTAGGCGATGGTGTGGCCGGGCTGCGCCGCGTGCGCGGACGGTCCGGTCAGGGCGACCAGACCGGTCGCGGCGAGCAGAGCCGCGGCGCCCGCCGAGATCCGGCGGCGCCACCGGGTGTGCGAGGGTCTCTGCCGTGTGGTCGGCTGCATTGTCGTCGTCCCTCTCCCCACGGGTCCGCGGTCCGGAGGCGGGGCACGACGGCCCGCGACGACCACCCGGGGCGGTCCCGTACGGTCCCCGCGGCCGTAGCGGCGTGGAGACCGCGCGGACCGGGAAGACCGGGGCAATCCTCGTGGTGCGGGTATCGGGCCCGAGGCCGGGAACACCGGACATGACCGGAAAACCACCAACGGCGTCCGGATCGCCCGCTCACGCTTCGAGTACCGGCTCAAGCCAGGGTCGTCTCGGTGATCCGGCGGCGGAAACACAACATCGCCGACCGTCGTGCCACTGCCCTTCCAGGCCCCGCTCGAACCATGAGCAATGAGCGCCGCCGGCAGCCGACGCCGACGACGGGGTCCGCGTCGGGGAGGATCACCCACGTACGGCAAAGCCCGGAGGCCGTCTCACCGGATGCCTCCCGGGCCGGTCGGGGGTATTCCGGGGCGGGTACTTCCCCGGCTGTGGCCGAGGTGGGCGAATGCCCGCGTACAAGATGGTCACCAGGCGATCGTGGCCGTCCGCGGCGCCCGGTGCGGCCATACTCCGGGTACCGTGGCCGATCTTCCCGGTCCGGGCACAGAGCGCATCGGTCTGCCGCTCGGGGAAACCCGGTCCCCTCCCGGTGGGGCAGCCCCCTACCGAGCGGACACCACAGGCTCCCGCACAGCGCGGCACCCGCCCGGTGTGTGTCGCCGGGCGGGTGCCGTGCGGGTGAGGGGTCAGGCGGGGGTGATGTTCTCCGCCTGGGGGCCCTTCTGGCCCTGGGTGACGTCGAAGTTCACCTTCTGGCCCTCCTGAAGCTCACGGAAGCCGGAGCTGGCGATGTTCGAGTAGTGCGCGAAGACATCGGGGCCGCCGCCGTCCTGCTCGATGAAACCGAAGCCCTTCTCCGAGTTGAACCACTTCACGGTTCCGCTGGCCATTCGTCCTCCAAGGGGACTTGATGTCGGTCCCCGCACCGTGCGGGAACCCGAGGTGATCGCCCTGGCCCTCAGACGCTGTGAACAGCAAAAGACGCCCGTGCGCATACTCACGGGCGACCGGTACTTCGGAACCATGACAGCTGGCCATGACGGTACACCGGCAGCCCCGATCTCACCGCCCCCATGCGCCACCCGTCGGCCACCGGGGTCGCATCGGCCCGCGCGAGGCGTCGGGATCACCGGTGCCTCGGGGTCCGGCTCACGCGGTTCCAGGGTCTGACGGTGATGCCGATCGTTCGCGGCAGCGCTGCGCGCGACCGGCTGATCACCGTGGCGCCGCGGCTCGTGCCCCCGCAACCGCATCCGACGGCGGCCCCGTCACCTGGACCTCCCGTCGCGTCCGCCTTCGGGGTCAGAGACCGAGCTTGGCCTTGATGTCGGCGACCTCGGGGCCGGTGTCCCCGGCGGGAAGCTCCCACTCGTACTCCGCGCCGGTGCCGTCCGTGTAGACGGCCTTCCCGCCCTTCGCCTGCGCGGGGGTGAGGTCGAAGACCCGGGCGCGGACGGCGGTGTCGTCCGGCTCGACGGCACCGGACACGGGGTACCCGTCCAGGGCGACCTTCCCGGCGTTGCCGTTGCCCGCGGCGACCGGCGTGCCGTCCGGCCCGATCCACCGCCAGCCGCCGCCCGGCGCGGGCTCCTCGTCGGCCGGGTTCGCGCTCATCGACTTCTCGGTCAGGACGACGACGGCGAAGACGCCGTTCTGCGGCGAGACTCCGGCGCCCTGTCCGCCGTAGACGACGGTCGTCGGGGTGATCTCCAGGATGCCGATGGTCCCGGCTCCGACGGTACGGGCCGGCTCCCCCAGGTTCCCCGCGGCGGAACCCGTGTCGTCACCGGCGGGCGTGTCGGGGGCACTCGGCGTGGGCGACGGCTGTGCGTGGGTGGCGGACGGAGACGGCTCGGCGTCACCGTCGCTGTCCCCGAGCCCGGGTTCACAGGCGGTCAGGGCCAGACAGGCGGCGGCGACGAGACTGACGGCGAACGGAATTCTGCGCATGGTGTCCCCCCAGGGATTCGGTGTGCAGGGGGACCGTAGCGCTCACAGAGGGCGCACAGGAGGCCCGTCGCGGAGGTGGTACCCAAGGAGTACGACCGTGACGGAGCGGTCACATTCCCACGCGTCACGGCAGCACCCGTGCGACCGGCAACGAGAGAAACGCGCCAGGGCGGACGCCCTCGCTCGGACCAGGGGCCGCCTCGACGCGGGCGACGGCGTCAACGGTCCGGCCGCCGACCGCTACGTATCGGCCACCCGTGAATCCTGGTTTCTAGCGTCCGCGGTTCAGCAGGAGGCGGGCTGCCGGGCGGCATGGCCTGCCGAGGGAGGCGCATCGCCGCTCGAAGTCCGCGGGGAGCCAGCCGTTTTCCAGCAGCCGGGGGTGGGCGGGGAACGCCGTGATCGCGGCCAGGACGAACAGCAGCGACGCCCACGGGGTGCGGAGCCGGACGGTCGTCTGCCGTCCGTTGACGATGTCGTGGAAGCTGGTCTGGAAGACGTCGGGTGCGACGAGGTCGATCGTGTCCAGGCCGCCCCAGCCGAGGTCGAGCGCGCACTGCGGATGCCCGAAGTAGACCTTGCGTGCGGTGACGGTGATCTCGCCAGAGCCGTCCAACACCCACCGTGGTTGAGCGTCGATCGCGGCGGCACGGCGACGGGCGGAGTTGCCGAGAGCCGAGCCGGCCATGGTGCCCAGCACGAACGCGGGACTGCCGAAGGCGATGACGTTCTGGTGGGAGTAGCTGCCGTCGCCCACGGGCCGCCAGGTCAGACGCTGCGCGGGGCCGACCGCGAGTGCCCGATCATCGGGTTCGAGCCGCGCGACGGTGGCCACCAGCGGACGCTGCTTCAGCCGTCCTTCGGCCAGGTCGGCGATGATGTCGCACGAGAACCACAGGTACTCGTCGAGCCAGGACCAAGCCGGAACCTGCTCGTTGCCCGAAGGAGGAGTGAAGGGATTGTCCACTGTTTCTCCGACATCCGAGTGCCGACGCACCATCAACTGCCGTCGTTCTGCGCCCAGTCTACCGAGGTACCGCCGCGCTCACGAGGGCGTTGCCCCGGCCTCGATGCCGGCCGGCGGGGTGCGCGCCGTCGTGGCGTCCGTGGACGGCGTCGGCGAGATCCTCTTGCCGGTTCTTGAGGCGGGTGAGGAGCGAGCGCGGCGTGGTGGGCCAGGTGTGCCGGTGCCGGCCGTCGCGAACCGGTCCGGCAGTGAGGTGACGCTCCCGACAGCAGAGTGAAGACAGAGTCCATTTCCACGGCCACCGCACCTCCCCGGTCCGCCCCGAACGCGAACACCGGATCACCGTCGGCGGGCAAGGCCGCCACCGGGCAACCCCGCCCGCCGACAGCGCCAGGACCACCGGCTGTCCCCCGACGGGTTCTGCTGTGGATGATGTCCACGACCGTTCAGTGGATGATGTCCACGGCCGTGATGGTCAGGACGCTGTCGTGGACCCAGTACAGGACGATGGCGTCGGGGAACGAGACCACCCGCCGGTCCTTGGTCTGCGGGCGGCCCGGGGCCCGTTCGGAGCCGAGCCCGTACGGTGCGGCGGCGAGGCGGCGCATTCCCGCGTCCAGCGCGTCCCGGGGCCCGGGTTTCATCGCCGCCCATTGTGCGCGGGCCCGGTCGGAGAACTGGACCCGGACACCGGCCTGGCTCATGCCGCGTTCTCCCCGGCCGGGTCGTAGCCGGGCAGGTCCTCCATCGGAGTGCAGCCGGAGAAGTCGCCGTCGGCGAGCCGGTCCATGGCCGCGTCGATCTCGGCCCATGCCTCGGCGGGGAGTGCCCACATGGCCAGCGTCCGGGCGAGCTGGGCGGCGGGGGTGCGTCCGATCTCCGTCTCGAACTCCGCCAGGCGTGCGGGGTCGGCGGCGAGCGCCCGGCGGACGCCGTCGATCGTCGCCGGGATCTGAACCTCCCGGCCGTCGACGCGCGTGGTCCACGTCGTCTTCTCGTCCACGGCGGTACACCCTCCCTCTCCCGGCTGCCCCACCGTACGTCGCCCGAACGCACGGCGGTACGGGCCCCGGACGGGATCCACCCCTGAGGACGACGCCCGAGGGCCTCCCGGCGGGAGCGGGGAATCGTCTTCGCGGGCTCCAGATGGCCGACGGGCACACGCATGCCAACCAGCGCGTCGTCTCACTGTTCGGCCTTCCGTCCTCCTTCCTGTGTGCCCTCCGTCGCTACGCCGACTCCCGCAGCCGGAGCCTCGCGTGAACCACCAGTTCGTCGCGGCTCAACCCCCCGCTGCTCGTCAGCAGCCGTGCCGCCTGTTCCACGGCCAGGGCGCCGAGTTCCCGGGTGTCGAGGGCCACCGTGGTCAGCGGGGGTTCGACCAGGGCGCCGAGGGGCAGGCCGTCGAAGCCGATCACGGCGAGGTCCTCGGGGATGCGGCGGCCGAGCCGGCGGGCGGCGCGCAGGGCTCCGATGGCGATGATGTCGTTGAACGTGAAGACCGCCGTGACATCGGGGTGGCGGGTGAGCAGGTCCCTCAGGGCCTTCTCGCCGCCCTCCACGCTCTGGTCGC
>NZ_JBHYUG010000068.1:32782-35274 GCF_042749375.1 Streptomyces sp. NPDC059477
TGAGTCTTGGATCCACCCCCCCCCACCGCTGCGCGCGGGGGGGGCGGGGTCCCCAGCCCGCCCAGCCCAGCTCCCCCCCCCCCAGGTCGGGGGGCGGCGCCCCCCCCCCCCCCCGCGTCCAGTCCGCGGTCCTCCATCGCGGCGGCGAACCAGTCGTGGCGGTGGCTCGGTTCGGACCGCTCGGCGTGATCGAGCATGCCGATCCGCCGGTGCCCCGCGTCGGTCAGGTGCCGGATCGCGGCGGCGACGCCCTGCTCGCCGTCGATCCGGATCGCGCTGAACCGTTCGGAACGGTGGTCCCGGTCGATGACGACGACCGGCATCCCCCGGGTGAGGCGGTCGATGACGTCCTCGGTCAGGCTCAGATACCCGACCACGGCGTCCACCTGGGAGGCGATCATCTCCAGGGTGTCCCGCTCCTCCTCGACGCGGTCCCGGGTGTCGTACACGACGACGTGCCAGCCCCGGGCCCGTGCCGCGTCCAGGGAGGCCGCGGCGACCTCGGTGAAGAACGGGTTGAGCAGATCGGGGATCACCAGCCCGACGCTGATCGTGTCCTGCCGCACGAGCCCCCTGGCGAACCGGCTCGGCCGATAGCCCAGGGTGTGGACGGCGTCCAGGACGCGCTGCTTGGTGGCCGCGCCGATCTCGCCCTTGTCGTTGAGCGCCCGCGACACGGTCTGCCGGGAGACTCCCACGCTGCGGGCCACATCGTCGATGGTCACCTTGCGGGAGCCGGTCCCTGAGGACACCATCCCTCACCTCCGCGTGTTGGAGACGCGTGCGCGTCGGCGAAAGACACCGGATGAACCCCGGGCATCGAGAGCCTTGACACTCGACCGCGCCGAAGCGCACACTCCCGTGAACGCTCACGGTATCGCTCACGTTAGCGCTCACGGTCACAGATTCCAACCAGAAGGCATCCGCCTCCAGGTGTCAACGTCGACCCTCCTAGCGCCGTCGCTAGTGGTTCTCTGGGAACGGAAGATATGAGCAGCACAATCTCTCGCACTCGCCTCGTCGTCGCAGCCGCGACCGCGGGCATGATCGTCCTCGCCGGGTGTTCGTCGTCGGACTCGGGCTCGTCGTCCGACAGCGCGTCCGGCGCCGCCTGCGAGCCCTCCGAGGGCAAGGTCACCCTTCAGTACTGGAACACGGTCAACGGCATGGACAAGGTCGTCGACCTGTGGAACAAGGAACATCCGAACATCCAGGTCGAGTCGAAGAACATCTCGAACGACCAGTACGGCGCCATCGGCAACGCCCTCAAGGCCGGTAGCGCGCCGGACCTCGCCCAGGTCGGCTACGACCAGTTGCCCACGCTGCGCTCCCAGGACGCGTTCGTGGACGCCTCGGCCTGCAAGACGGCCGCCGACGCCAAGTCGGAGTTCGTGCCCTGGACCTGGTCGCAGGCCAGCTTCGGCGACGAAGGGGTGTTCGCCATGCCGCAGGACACCGGGCCGATGGCGCTGTACGTACGCACCGACATCTTCGAGAAGTACAACGTCCCGATCCCGACGACCTGGGACGAGTACGAGACCGCCGCGGAGCAGCTGCACAAGGCGGACCCGGATCTCACCATCACGTTCTTCGACCCGAACAACGCCGAGTGGTTCAACGGGCTGCTCTGGCAGAACAACGCGAACATGTACAGCTACTCCGACGACAAGTGGCATGTCACCGTGGAGTCGGACAAGAGCGAGCAGGTCGCCGACTACTGGCAGAAGCTGATCGACGACGGTCTCGTGCGCACCGACCTCGCCAACGGGTCGACGCAGATGTTCGCCGCGTACCAGGACGACGAGATGGCCACCCAGATCGGGGCGGCCTGGGGCTACACGGGTATCCGGGACAACCTGCCCGACCAGTCCGGAAAGTGGTCGATCGTCCCGATGCCGACCTGGACCGAGGGCGGCAACTCCGGTGACTGGGGCGGCTCGACCGTCGCCTTCATGAAGGGCGGCGAGCACCTCTACGAGGCCGCCGAGTTCAACACCTGGCTGAACACCGACCCCGAGGCGCTCGCGATGGCGAACGAGCTGGGCGGCCTGTACCCGGCCGCCACCGACGGACTGGATCTTCCGGCGCTGTCCGAGGGCGTGCCGTACTACAACAACGAGAAGATCTTCGACGTCTTCGCCGAGTCGTCCAAGAAGGTCGACACCGATTTCACCTGGGGCCCCACCCAGAAGACGGTGAACCTGGCGCTCCAGGACGCGATGGCCAAGGCGGTGGCCGGTGACGGCAAGCTGACCGACGCGCTCGCCGCTGCCCAGGCCTCCGCGCTGAAGTCGATGGAAGACCTGGCGATCCCGGCCACGGCGGGGCAGTGACCGAAGGATGACCGACATCGCCACCCGCCCCCACCACGCGGTGTCACCACCGCCCCGGGGGGGGGGGCCGCCGCCCCCCGGGGGGAGGGGGGCGCCCGCCGCCCCCCCCCCCCCCGCGCGCAAACCCACCACACAAGCGAGGAGCGGAAGGTGTGTGAG
>NZ_JBHYUG010000068.1:35284-44665 GCF_042749375.1 Streptomyces sp. NPDC059477
CCCGGGGTGACCCCCCCGCCCGGGGGCCGCGGCGGCCCGCGTTTGGACGTCGGCGCCCCCCGGGCCGGCACCATCGCCGCGTTCCTCACGCCCTTCTTCCTGCCGTTCGTCCTGTTCTACCTGGTGCCCATCGGCTACGCGCTGTGGCAGAGCTTCCAGGTGGTACGCCGCTCGGGCGGGCAGTACGGCACCTCGTACACGACGTTCGGCGGTTTCGAGCAGTACGTGGAGGTGTTCCAGAACGATGAGTTCTGGGCCAGCATCGGCCGCATCGGCCTGTTCGGCATCGTGCAGGTGCCCGTGATGCTGTTCCTCGCGCTGATCATGGCGCTGCTGCTCGACACGCATCTGCTGAAGCTCAAGGGCTTCTTCCGCACCGCCGCGTTCATGCCGTACGCGGTGCCCGGTGTCATCGCCGCGATCATGTGGTCGTACCTCTACTCGCCGCAGCTCAGCCCGATCGTGGACCTGTTGAACGGCATCGGCCTGGAGCCCGACTTCCTCGGCCCGGGTGCCGTGCTGTGGTCGGCGGCGAACGTGTCGACCTGGCTGTGGACCGGCTACAACATGCTGATCATGTTCTCGGCGCTCCAGTCCATCCCGCAGGAGCTGTACGAGGCCGCGCGGCTCGACGGCGCCGGCAACTGGGCCATCGCCTGGCGCATCAAGGTCCCGATCATCGCGCCGTCCATCGTCATGACCACGGTGTTCTCGATCATCGGCACGTTGCAGCTCTACTCCGAGCCCGCCGTGCTGCGTCAGATCTCGTCGAACATCTCCAGCACGTTCACCCCGAACATGCTGGCGTACAGCGTGGCCGTCGGGAACAACTACCAGCAGGCCGCGGCCATTTCGGTGGTCGTCGCCGTCATCACGTTCGTCTTGAGCTTCGGGTTCATGCGACTGACCTCCAAGAGGGCGGGACTGTGAGCAACCGACCCCGTGTGCAAGAGAGCCCCGTGAGCCGTACGGCCGTCATGGCCCTGATGCTCGTGCTGGCGATCTACTTCCTGCTGCCGCTGTACTTCCTGATCGTGGCGGCGACCAAGCCGCAGGGTGACCTCGCCTCCACCAACGGCCTGACGTTCTCGAACTTCCAGCTCTTCGACAACCTGCACACCCTGTTCACCTTCAACGACGGCATCTTCGCCCGCTGGATCCTCAACACCGTGGTCTACGCGGTGCTGGGCGCGGCCGTGGGCACCCTGATCTCGGCGCTGTGCGGCTACGCGCTCGCCAAGTTCCGCTTCCGTGGCCGGGAGTTCCTGTTCTCGGTGATTCTCGGCGGTGTGCTGGTCCCCAGCACCGCGCTGGCGCTGCCGCTGTTCCTGCTGTTCTCCGAGGTCGGGCTGGTCAACACCTACTTCGCGGTGTTCCTGCCCAGCATCGTCAGCCCGTTCGGCGTCTACCTCGCGAGGATCTTCGCGAACGCCGCCGTACCGCAGGAGCTGATCGAGTCCGCGCGGCTGGACGGTGCCGGAGAGTTCCGTACGTTCTTCTCGGTGTCGTTCAAGCTGATGTCCCCGGCGCTGGTGACCATCTTCCTCTTCCAGTTCGTCGGCATCTGGAACAACTTCTTCCTCCCGATGGTGATGCTCCAGAAGGAGACCCTCTTCCCGATCACGCTCGGTCTGTTCACCTGGAACGGGCAGACGGCCCGCACCCCGCTCCTCCAGGAGTCCGTGATCGCCGGCTCACTGGTGTCGATCGTGCCCGTGATCATCCTGTTCATCGTGCTCCAGCGGTTCTGGCGATCCGGCCTCGCCGCCGGCTCCCTCAAGTGACCGCCCCCCACCCCGTACAGAAGGTCCGCAGCGCCATGCCCAACTCCGCAGTTTTCGTGCCCCACTTCCACTGGGACCGGGAGTGGTACGAGCCCTTCCAGGTCTTCCGGCACCGGCTCGTCACCGCCCTCGACACCGTCCTGGAGACGGCCGAGGCCGATCCGGACTTCCGGTTCACCGTCGACGGCCAGATGGCCGCGGTGGAGGACTATCTGGAGATGCGCCCGGAGAACCGTGAACGGGTCGTCGCCCTGGTCCGCGAGGGCCGGCTCGCCATCGGCCCGTGGCTGATCCTGCTCGACGAGTTCCTGTGCTCCGGCGAGACCATCGTGCGCAACCTCCAGATGGGGTGGGCGGCGGCGGAGCGCCTCGGCGGCTCGATGTCCATCGGCTATCTGCCCGACATGTTCGGCCACATCGCACAGATGCCGCAGATCCTGGCCCGCGCCGGATTCGAACACGCGGCGCTGTGGCGCGGAGTGCCCGGCTCGGTCGAGGGACACGCCTTCCGCTGGCGCGCCCCCGACGGCTCCGAGGTGCGCACCGAGTTCCTCTTCGACGGCTACGACAACGGCCTGGACGTCCTGCTGGTGCCCGACCAGATCGGCCGCGCCCTGGGCGAGTACGCGCGGATGACCGCCGAGCGGTGGGGCGGCGACCCGGTCCTCGCCATGGCGGGCACCGACCACAACGCGCCCGACCCGCAGCTGACGACGTGGCTGCGCAAGGCGTCCGCCACCGGGCTGCCGATCACCGTCGCGACCCTCGACGAGTACGTCCGGGGGCATGTCCGCGCCGAGGTGACCTCCGTCGTCACCGGTGAGCTGCGCAGCCATGTGCGCGGCAACATCCTGCCGGGCGTGCTCTCCGTACGGCTCGGGCTCAAGCAGCGGATGGCCCTCGCCGAGCGGACCGTCGACCACGCCGAGCGGGTGAACGCGCTGTGGTCGCGGCGCGACGACTCGGCGTTCCTGGAACTCGCCTGGCACAAGATCATCGAGTCGACCGCGCACGACTCCGTGGTCGGCTCCGGCACCGACGAGACCTGCGACCAGGTCGCGGCCCGCCTCGCCGAGGCCGCGCAGACCGCCCGTGCGGTACGGGACGCCGCGCTCGCCGAACCCGCCGCCCGGGTGCCCAGCGACGCCTACCTGGTGGCCAACCCGCTGCCGTCGGCGCGCACCGCGCTGGTCGAGGTGGATGTCGCCGCCCCGCCGGAGGGGACCGTGCTCGTCGCCACCGGTGCCGACGGGTCCACGCACCCCGTGCAGCTGATCTCCGAGGACCCGACCGTCCTGAGCGACGAGCGCATGGACGCCTCGCAGCTGGAGCGGGTGCTGCGCCGCATCCACCGCCGGGAGCTGTTCGGACTGCTGATCGACCGCTACGAACTCACCCCGGGCTCGCTGGTGTTCCATCTCGCCGAGGTGCCGGCCGGCGGACCGTTCGACCTGCTGATCCTGCGCCGCGAGGTCGCCGAGGCCGCCGCCGCGCACCCGGGTGAGTGGCAGGTGCGGACGCTGGCCGAGGCACGGGCGACCGCGCTGGTCCCGGTCGAGGTGCCCGCCGGAGGGCTCACCGCCGTCCGGGTCTCGGCGGCCGGCGCGGACTCCGCCCCGGCGCCCCGGCTCACGCCGGCCACCGCCACCGTGCCGCCGTCCGCGGCCGGGCTGTCGAACGGCCTGGTCGATGTCGTGGTCGCCGGTGACGGCACCCTCGTCGTGACCGGCGCGGACGGCACCGTCCTGGCGGGCGTGGGCCGCCTCGTCGACGGCGGCGACCGCGGCGACAGCTACAACTACGCGCCGCCCGCCGGGGACGTCCTGGTGACGGAGCCGGCCCGGGTCACCGTCGAACGCGTCGAGAACGGGCCGCTGCGGTCCCGGCTGCGGGTCACCCGCGAGTACGAGTGGCCCGACGCGCTCGCCGCCGACCGGGACGTGCGCGGCGGGACCACGGTGCGGACGCCGGTGGAGACGCTGGTGGAACTGCGCACGGGCGAGCCGTTCGTGCGGATCTCCACCGCCTTCCTCAACCGGTCCGCCGACCACCGGCTGCGCTTCCATGTGCCGCTGCCCGCGCCCGTGACCGCGTCCGCGTCCGCCGGCCAGTTCGCCGTCACCGAGCGCGGACTGACCGCCGAGGGCGGCTGGGGCGAGTACCCGCTGCCGACCTTCCCCGCGAGCACCTTCGTGTCGGCCGGACCGGCCACCGTCCTGCTCGACCACTCCAGCGAGTACGAACTCGTCGACGACGGCACCGCCCTCGCCATCACCCTGCTGCGCGCGATCGGCTCGATCAGCGTCAACATCCACCCCCTGCGCGACGAGCCCGCGGCGAGCGAGATCCCCGCACCGGGCGCCCAGGATCTCGGCATGCGCATCGAGAACCGGCTCGCCGTGCTGCCCTCGGCGGCCGGCTGGCGGGGCGCGGACGCGGTCGCCCTCGCGGAGGAGTTCCGAAACGACGTGCTCGTCACGCGTGGCACGGCACCGGCCTCGGGGACGCTGCCGCCCGACGAGAGCGGCGTACGGGTCGACGGCGAGGGAGTGTTCGTGTCCAGCATCCGCCGGGTCCCCGGCGACGCGGACACGGGTGTCGAGATCCGGCTGGCCGCGATGAACGACACCGGCTCGACCGCCCGCGTGACCGGCGCGTTCACCGAGGCCACCACCGTCGACCTGCTCGGCCGGCCCCTGTCCGGCACATCGGCCGAGGGCGTTCTCGAACTCGCCCTCGCCCCCTGGGAGATCCGCACGGTCGTGCTGAGGCAGCGCCCCGCGGACCGTACGGACCGACCGTGACGGGCCCCACCCCCGCCACGGCACGCGCGACGACCACCGAGCCCCCACGAAGAAAGACGGACCTCTTGCTCTCCGAGCTCTCCGCATATGTTTCGGACCCGGCACCGGGGCGCGGCGCACTGCGCCCGGCCCGTTCGTGGCTGCACTCCGACGCCGCTTCCCTCTCCCTGGACGGGCCCTGGCGGTTCCGACTGTCCCCCACGGCGACGGCGGCGGTGGACTTCGCCGCCCCGGACTTCGCCGACGACGGCTGGGACACCCTCGCGGTGCCCTCGCACTGGGTGCTGGAGGGGGACGGAGCGTACGGCCGGCCCATCTACACGAACATCCAGTACCCGTTCCCGATCGACCCGCCGCACGTCCCGGACGAGAACCCCACGGGCGACTACCGCCGCCACTTCGCGCTGCCCGAGGGCTGGCCGGAGGCCGAGCGGGTCGTCCTGCGGTTCGACGGGGTCGAGTCGCTGTTCAAGGTGTGGGTCAACGGCGTGGAGATCGGCAGCGCCTCCGGCAGCCGGCTCGCCCACGAGTTCGACGTCACGGACGCGATCCGGCCGGGTGACAACGTGGTCGCGGTACGGGTGCACCAGTGGTCCGCGGCCAGCTACATCGAGGACCAGGACCAGTGGTGGCTGCCCGGCATCTTCCGTGATGTCACCCTGCTGGCCCGCCCGGCCGGGGGCATCGAGGACGTCTGGCTCAGGACCGGCTACGCCGACGGACAGGGCCATGTCGACCCGGAGGTGACCGCCGAGGCGGCTGCCTTCCCCGTCACCCTGCGCATCCCCGAGCTGGGCGTCGAGCGGGTCTGGGCCACCCCGGCCGAGGTGGCGCCGCTGGACGTGGCCGGTGTGGAGCCCTGGTCGGCGGAGCGGCCCCGGCTGTACGCGGCCACGGTGTCCTCGGCCTCGGAGAGCATCGCGCTGCGGGTCGGTTTCCGCACGGTCGAGATCCGCGGCGACCAGTTCCTGGTCAACGGCCGCCGCGTCGTCTTCCACGGGGTCAACCGGCACGAGGCGCACCCCGAGCGGGGCCGGGTCTTCGACGAGCGGCACGCCCGCGAGGATCTCGCCCGGATGAAGCGGTTCAATGTGAACGCGATCCGCACCAGCCACTACCCGCCGCACCCGCGGCTCCTCGATCTCGCCGACGAACTCGGCTTCTGGGTGGTCCTGGAGTGCGACCTGGAGGCGCACGGCTTCGACCATGTCGGCTGGGTCGGCAACCCCAGCGACGACCCGGCGTGGCGCGCGGCCTACCTCGACCGCATCCAGCGGACCGTCGAGCGGGACAAGAACCACCCCAGCGTCGTCATCTGGTCGCTCGGCAACGAGGCGGGCACCGGCACCAACCTCGCCGCGATGTCGGCCTGGGTGCACGCCCGCGACGCCGAACGGCCCGTGCACTACGAGGGCGACCACACCGGCGAGTACACGGATGTCTACTCGCGCATGTATCCGACGGTCCCGGAGACCGAGCGGATCGGCACCGACGACCCGTCCGCCACGCTGCTCGACTGCACGCCCGCGCAGAGCGCCCGCCAGCGCGGCAAGCCGTTCCTGCTGTGCGAGTACGCCCACGCGATGGGCAACGGGCCGGGCGCGTTCGACCAGTACGAGGCTCTCGTGCACCGGTATCCGCGGCTGCACGGCGGCTTCGTCTGGGAGTGGCGCGACCACGGCATCCTGGCGACGGCCCCGGACGGAACGCCGTACCACGCCTACGGCGGCGATTTCGGTGAGGTCGTGCACGACGGCAGCTTCGTCATGGACGGCATGCTGCTGAGCGACGACGTGCCCACGCCGAGCCTGTACGAGTACAAGGCGGTCGTGCAGCCGGTGCGGTTCGTCTTCGACGGCGAGAAGGTCGCGGTCACCAATCTGCGGCACTCGGCCGACACCTCGGACCTGCGGTTCCGCTGGCGGGTCGAGCATGACGGCGTGCCCGTGGACTCCGGCGAGCTGGACGTGCCCGTCGTCCCGGCCGGTGAGTCGGGCTGGGTGACGCTGCCCCGGGTCACGGTCTCCCCGGACGCGGAGACCTGGTTCACCCTCGACGCCGTGCTGGCGGCGGACAGCGTCTGGGCGGCGCGGGGGCATGTGATCGCCACCGCCCAGCGCGACCACTCGCTCGCGCGTCCCGTCCCGCGGGTCCGCACCCGCACCGGCTGGCGGCCCGGTGACGGCACGCTGAGGCTCGGCTCCGCCGAGTTCACCGGCGGATCGCTGACCCGGCTCGCCGGGCGCGCGGTGACCGGACCGGCCCTGGAGCTGTTCCGCGCCCCGACCGACAATGACGAGGGGCCGGGAGGGGACAACCTGGAGGGCAGCGACGACAGCGTCGCCGGGGTGTCCGCCGCCGACCTGTGGCGGCGGGCCGGCCTGGACCGGCTCACCGTACGGCGGGTCACGGTGGAGCACGCGACGGACGCGCTGCGCACCGTCGACAAGGTGTCCGCCGCGCACTCCGCGCTGTCGGTGACGGTCGAGACGGTCTGGTCGGTCGAGGACGGCGAACTCGAACTCCGGGTGGAGATCGGGCCGTCGAGCGGCTGGCGGACCGTGTGGCCCAGGATAGGTGTCCGGTTCGGACTGCCCGACGGGCCGGACGGCACGGCTCCCGTCGACGGCGCCGAGTGGTTCGGCCTCGGCCCGTTCGAGTCCTACCCGGACAGTCTCCGCGCGGCCCGCACCGGATCCTTCGCGTCGGCCGTCGGCGACCTCTCCGTGGGCTACGCACGCCCCCAGGAGACCGGGCACCGCTCCGGGCTGCGCCGGCTGACGCTGACCAGCGGCGCGGAGCCGGTGGTGCGCATCACCGCTCTGCCCGACACCCAGGGCCGGCGCCCCGGCTTCACCCTCAGCCGTCACACCCCGCAGCAGATCGCCGCGGCCCGGCACCCGTTCGAGCTGCCCGGCTCGACGACCAGTCACCTGATCATCGACGCGGCCCAGCACGGCCTCGGCTCCCGCGCCTGCGGCCCCGACGTGTGGCCGGAGTTCGCGCTGCGCCCCCAGGCGCGCACGATCAGGCTCCGGATAGCGGAGGGGGGCAGGGCGCTCGCGTGAGGGCGTGATCGGGTGGGGGCGGGCGCGTGCGCCGGCTCCGTGCACACCGACGCCCCTGCCCGCTTCACCGCGGGTGGGGGCGTTGTGCACTGGAGCAAAAATAGTAGCCATGTACATAGTCGCCATGTACTGTACTTTTCATGAGTCCGACGTCCCCTCGCCCCACGCCCGGCTTCCTGGTCTGGCGGCTGTCGATGAAGTACCGGGTCGCGGTCGACCGCGCGGTCGCTCCGCTGGGGCTGACCCACGCCCAGTACGCGCTGGTGGCCTCGCTGTACGGCATGCAGCGCTCCGGTCTGCGGCCCAGTCAGCGCCGGCTCGCCGACCACACCGGACTCGAACCGCTCTACGTGTCGAAGCTGGCCCGCGCCCTGGAGTCCGCCGGGCTCCTGGAGCGCACCCGCGACCCCAAGGACCCGCGCGCCGTGCAACTGGCGCTCACCGATCGGGGGCACGCGACCACCCGGCAGGCCATCGATGTCGTCCAAGGGCTGCTGCGCCAGTTGTTCGAACCCCTCGGCGGGCTCGACAGCGCCCGCACGCGGGACTTCGTACGGGATCTGGGCGTGCTGCTCGACACACCGCTCGATGTCTCCCCGGACGTCCCCCCGGACGCCTCCCCCGACAGCTCTCCCGGCATCTCCCCCGCCCCTTCCGAGTCCCATCACGACGAGAAGCAGCAGGAGCAGTCATGACCAGCCAGGCATCCCAGACCTCCGCGACCCCCGCGACCTCCGCCCCCGTCCTCAACCCGAGTGTCATCGGCGTCGCCCACTACGCCGGGCGGGCCGTGCTCGAAACCGTGCTGGCGCGGCACGGGGCCACGTTTCTGCAACTGATGACGCTGCGTCCGGTCGCCCTCGCCGACGGGACGGTCGAGCGTGCCGAGCTGATCCGGCAGGTCACCGGCTCGCTCAAGACGCCGGAGGCGGAGGTCGATGACACCATCGACGCGCTGGTGGCCGCCGGGCTGGTCGCCGCCGACGGTTCCGGGGTGCGGGCCACCGACGCCGGGCGGGCGCTGCACGAGACCTCCGGCGCCGAGACCCGGCCGATCTCCGCGCGGATCTACGCCGGTATCCCGGCGGACGATCTCGCGGTGGCGGGCCGGGTGCTGACCCTCATCACCGAGCGGGCGAACGCCGAGCTGGCCGCGCTCCGCGAGGGTCGGTGAGCCGCTCCACAGCAGGCCCGGAGCAGGTCCGCGGCAGATCCGCGGCAGATCCGCGGCAGGTCCGCAGCAGGTCCGGAGCAGCCCCCGAGCGGCCCTCACGAGTAGTGGAATATTCAACGACACTGTCTTCGTTGTGACCCAGCGAAGGAGGTACTCCAGTGGAGACCACGTACTACGACCACGGAACGCCGGCGGAGCGCTGGGAGCGCGCGGGGATGTTCTTCGACGCCAAGGACTACGCCGCCGCGGCGCGGGTGCTCGACGGGCTGGTCGAGGAGGTGCCCGAGCAGACCGGGCCCCGGCTGCTGCTGGCGCGTGCCTACTACCACTCCGCCCAGCTGCGCCGGGCCGAGCGGGAGCTGCGGATCATCGTCGAGCGCGACCCGGTCGAGCACTACGCCCGGCTGCTGCTGGGCCGCACGCTCGAACGGCAGGGCAAGCACACGGAGGCCGAGCCTCACCTGCGGCTGGCCTCCGCCCTCGCCGGTGACTTCGCGGAACTCTGAGGCGGCGGCGAGCAGAGCGCGGGAAGGGCGGCGGGTCAGGATCTC
>NZ_JBHYUG010000069.1:0-43615 GCF_042749375.1 Streptomyces sp. NPDC059477
GACCGGCTCGTCCGCATCCCGAGCGGCAGCAAGACCACCACCGCCGAACCCGTGCCCGGCGCGCTCGGCGAGGGCAGCCGCGCACTGCGCTCGGTGGCCGTCTCGCGCGACGAGGACACGGCGGCCGGGGTCGGCAGCGACGGCAAGGGGCTCTACGTGGGCTCCCTGACCACGCAGGAGCCGCTCGCCGAGCCCGTGGTGGTCAGCCAGGGCAAGACGGAGAACGACCGCCTCACGGCGCCGAGCTGGGACATCTACGGCGACCTGTGGGTGGCCGACCGTGACCCGGCGAACCCGCGACTGCTGCTCCTCCAGGACGGCGAGGGCGACCCGATTCCGGTGGCGACGCCGGGCCTCGACGGCCGCATCGAGTCCGTGCGGGTGGCCGCCGACGGCGTGCGCGTCGCGCTGGTCGTGGAGAAGGACGGCGAGCAGTCCCTGGTCATCGGGCGGATCGAGCGGGAGGGCGAGGCCGGGCAGCCGCCTTCCGTGACGGTGCGGGAGATGCGGTCCGCGACCCCGCAGTTGTCGCAGATCACCACCATGTCCTGGGCGGGTGACAGCCGGCTCGTCGTGGTCGGGCGCGAGCAGGACGGCGTCCAGCAGATGTCGTACGTCCAGGTCGACGGCTCCACGCCCGAGGTGGCCGCCCCCGACGCCCTGAGCGGGGTGGAGGACATCGCCGCGTCCGAGGACGAGCATCTGCCGCTGGTGGCGTTCTCGGAGGACGGGATCGTGCGGATGGCGAGCGGGGCGCAGTGGCAGAAGGTGGTCAAGGAGGGGTCTTCGCCGGTTTATCCGGGGTGAGATGCGGCCGGGGCGGGTGGGGGCTGGGTGTGGGACGGCCGGGGGCGGGGTCCGGGCGTGAGGGCGGCCTGAGGCCGGGTGGCGTCTGGGCGTGAGTGGCCCGTCACTGGGCGGGTCTGGGGATGAGACGACCTGGGGCGGGATCTGGGTATGGGACCGGCCCGGGGCCGTGGCGGCGTCTGGGCGTGGGACCGGCCCGGCGCGGGGTCTGGGTGTGACGTCCGTGTCGAGTTATCCACAGGTGTTGTCCACAGGGGTGGCGGGTCGGCTTCGGGGTGGGCACAGTGGTGCGTATGCGGAGCTGGTGGCGGGATCTCACGGATCTGGTGCTGCCCGCCGAGTGCGGGGGCTGCGGGGCGCCTCGTGCGGTGCTGTGCGCGCGGTGCCGTACGGCGCTGAGCGGGGGCGTGCCGAGGCGGGTGCGGCCGGTGCCTCAGCCGCGCGGGCTGCCGGTGGTGTACGCGGCGGGGCGGTACGAGGACGAGGTGCGGGCCGCGTTGCTGGCGCACAAGGAGCGGGGTGCGCTGGCGCTGGCCGGGGCGCTCGGTGTGGCGCTGGCGGGGGCTGTGCGGGGAGTGGTCGGGGGCGGGTGTGGGGTGTGGGGCGAGCCCGAGGTGTGGAGCGAGTCGGGGGCGTGGGGTGAGCCTGCGGTATGGGGTGCGCGGGGGACGTGGGGTGGGCCGCAGGTGCCTGTGCTGCTCGTTCCTGTGCCGTCCGCGCGGCGGGCTGTGCGCGCCCGGGGGCATGATCCCGCGAGGCGGATCGCGCTCGCGGCGGCCGGTGAGTTGCGGCGGGGCGGGACGGCGGCGCGGGTCCTCTCGGTGCTGCGGCAGCGGCGGCCGGTGGCCGATCAGGCGGCGCTGAGCGCGGCACGGCGGATGGAGAACCTCGCGGGGGCGCTGACGGTGGCGCGAGGGGCGGGTGAGCTGCTCGTGGATGGCCGGATTGTGCTGGTGGATGACCTGATCACCACGGGCGCGTCGCTGGCGGAGGCGGCCCGCGCGGTGCGGGTGGCGCTGGGGGCAAGGGCCGTCCGGACCGAAACGGGGGGCATGACAGTGGGTGTGGGTGGGAAGTCGATGGGGCAGGGAAGGCCGGTAGGGAAAGGAGCCGGAGAGACGATCTGCGCGGCTGTGGTCGCGGCGCCGCCTGATTCTTTCGAAATAAACAGGAACTGACCGCAAAGTTGCATCGTTGCAGGTAGTGAAGGGGTCAATTCCAAAGAACGGGGGTACGCGGCAGTAGAGGGTGACGACATCCGTCCGGGCGAGATATGTTCGGTTGTGAGAGAAAGGCGCGGGCCCTCCCTCGCATATCCGAATGCCGTGCTGCGGGTTTTCTGCAATGACCCGAGGCCTGCGGGTGGAGATCTCGCCCATGGGGGAGGAGGAGGTGGAAGTCACCGAGTCCGAGGTTCCGGGGCCTCCCGGGATCTGGTGCACAAGGGAGATGCTCCGCCACCGAAGCGGAGCGATCCGGGAACGGAGTTCTGCGTGGACATCGTCGTCAAGGGCCGCAAGACCGAGGTGCCCGAGCGGTTCCGCAAGCACGTGGCCGAGAAGCTGAAGCTGGAGAAGATCCAGAAGCTCGATGGCAAGGTGATCAGCCTCGACGTCGAGGTGTCCAAGGAGCCCAACCCCCGACAGGCCGACCGCAGTGACCGAGTGGAGATCACGCTCCGCTCCCGCGGCCCGGTGATCCGGGCGGAGGCGGCGGCCAGCGACCCGTACGCCGCGCTCGACCTCGCGGCGGAGAAGCTGGACGCGCGGCTGCGCAGGGAGCACGACAAGCGTCACACACGCCGAGGCGTCCGCCGGCTCACGGCGGCGGAGGTCGCCGACCATGTTCCGGGCGCGGCGACACTCAACGGCAACGACAGCATCTTCGAGGCGGACGAGCCGGAGGTGCCCACGAAGAAGTTCGGCTCGCTCGAAGTGAAAGGCGACGGGCCCCTGGTGGTCCGTGAGAAGACCCACGTCGCTTCCCCGATGACCCTTGACCAGGCCCTCTACGAGATGGAGCTGGTCGGGCACGACTTCTACCTGTTCGTCGACTCCGAGACCAAGGAGCCCAGCGTCGTCTACCGACGGCACGCCTACGACTACGGCGTGATCCACCTGCGTACGGACACGATGGTCACCCAGGCGCCCGCGCCCGACGCGGGCGGGTCGCTGGGTCGCTGACCTCCCCGGACGGCAGCGATGCCGGTGCCCCTGGAGTGCGCGTGCGCCCCCAGGGGCACCGGTGCGACCGGTTCGCGCCCCGCTGGGTGACCGCGGTGTCGTTCAGGCATGAAATCATGGCCGCAACGGCTCAACCGGTGGGTCGTTGCCTTGGGTTGGCGATGGCACAGGACCACAGGCCACAGCCTTCAGGGGGAGGAACGATGGCGGACAGCTTCGGACCCATGCAGGACGGGGGCGCCCACGTCGGCGTCGCCGCCGAGAGCCCGGACACGGGCGGGTCACGCAAGGAGCCGATCCGTGTCCTGGTCGTCGATGATCATGCCCTCTTCCGGCGCGGACTGGAGATCGTGCTCGCGGCCGAGGAGGACATCCAGGTCATCGGAGAGGCCGGGGACGGCGCCGAGGCGGTCGACAAAGCGGCCGATCTGCTGCCCGACATCGTGCTGATGGACGTACGGATGCCCAAGCGCGGCGGGATCGAGGCGTGCACCTCCATCAAGGAGGTGGCACCCAGCGCGAAGATCATCATGCTGACGATCAGCGATGAGGAAGCGGATCTCTACGACGCGATCAAGGCGGGCGCGACCGGCTATCTGCTCAAGGAGATCTCCACGGACGAGGTCGCCACGGCGATCCGCGCGGTGGCCGACGGGCAGTCCCAGATCAGTCCGTCCATGGCGTCCAAGCTGCTCACCGAGTTCAAGTCGATGATCCAGCGCACCGACGAGCGGCGGCTGGTGCCCGCGCCGCGGCTCACCGACCGCGAGCTGGAAGTGCTCAAGCTGGTCGCCACGGGGATGAACAACCGGGACATCGCCAAGGAGTTGTTCATCTCCGAGAACACCGTGAAGAACCATGTGCGCAACATCCTGGAGAAGCTTCAGCTGCACTCCAGGATGGAGGCGGTGGTGTACGCGATGCGCGAGAAGATCCTGGAGATCCGCTGACGGGTGGGCCTCGCGGATCTCATGGGTTCTGCGGGCTGGGCGAGTCCGGAGTCGGTGACTGGCGAATCCGGACTCGGTGATCTGCGGACTCGATGACTGCGGACCTGGTGGCGCGGGGTCACCAGGTCCGCGTCCGCTTCCTGGTGGTCAGCCGAGCAGTACCGCCAGTTCGCTGGTGAGGGCGTCGCGCAGGTCCGGGGAGTCGACGCGTTCCACGCGTACGTCCGTGCAGTTCACCCAGCTCGCCGCCTCCACCAGGGCCTGCGCGACCGCAGGGACGGCCTTGGGGCCGTCGAGGGTGATCTGTCGGGCGACCAGGGTCTGACCCTCGCGGGCCGGGTCGACGCGTCCGACGAGCGTGCCGCCGGACAGGACCGGCATCGCGAAGTAGCCGTGGATCCGCTTCTGCTTGGGGACGTACGCCTCCAGGCGGTGGGTGAAGCCGAAGATCCGCTCCGTGCGCGCCCGCTCCCAGATCAGGGAGTCGAACGGGGACAGCAGCGTCGTACGGTGCCGTCCGCGCGGTGTGGTCGCCAGGGCCGCCGGGTCCGCCCAGGCCGGTTTGCCCCAGCCCGCCACCGAGACCGGGACCAGGCCGGAGTCGGCGATCACCGCGTCCACCTGCTCGCCCTTGAGACGGTGGTAGTCGGCGATGTCCGCGCGGGTGCCGACACCGAGGGCCTCGCCGGCCAGGCGGACCAGACGGCGCAGGCACTCCGCGTCGTCCAGATCGTCGTGCAGCAGTGCCTCGGGGACCGCGCGCTCGGCCAGGTCGTACAGCCGCTTCCAGCCGCGGCGCTCGACGCACACCACCTCGCCGTACATCAGCGCGCGCTCCACGGCGACCTTGGCGCCCGACCAGTCCCACCACTCGCTGGTGCGCTTGGCGCCGCCCAGCTCCGTCGCCGTGAGCGGGCCCTCCGCGCGGAGCTGCTTGATCACCTGCTCGTAGACGCCGTCCGGCAGGTCGTGGCCCCAGTGCGGGCGCTCGCGGTAGGCGCGGCGGCGGAAGGCGAAGTGGGGCCACTCCTCGATGGGCAGGATGCAGGCCGCGTGCGACCAGTACTCGAAGGAGTGGGTGTCGGTCCAGTACGCCCGCTCCACCGTCTTGCGGCCGACCGCGCCCAGGCGCGCGTACGGCACGAGTTCGTGGGAACGGGCGAGGACGGAGATGGTGTCGAGCTGGACCGCGCCGAGGTGCCGCAGGATGCCACGGACACCGGCCCTGCGGTCGGGGGAGCCGAGAAAGCCCTGGGCGCGCAGGACGATACGGCGGGCCTCTGCCGCGGACAGCTCTGCCAAAGGGCGCGGGGTCGTCATGCCTCCGCACGATAGACGGTGGGTCTGACAACGCGGGCTGAGCTGCGGGTTCGTGGGCGGAGGCGCCCGGATCCGGCGCTTTGGGACCCCGGCCGCCGCGGAATCCGGTGGCCGCGGAATCCGGTGGCCGAGGGATCGGGCGGCTGCGGGATGGCGCGTGCTTCCGGACCGGCTGATCCGGGAGCGCGTGAACCGGGCCGGTGCGGGCGTCGGGATCGTATGGCCGTGGAGGTCAGGTGCGTGGGGCCGGGAGGTAGGGCGCCGTCGACGGCAGGCCCAGGTCCGACGGGAGCAGGGAGCCGATCCAGCAGTCACGGCGTACGCCGTTGTTGTTCAGGCCGGAGCGCAGGACGCCCTCGATGGTGAAGCCGGCCTTCTCGGCGACCGCGCGGGAGGCGTGATTGCCGACCTCCGCGCGCCACTCGACACGGTCCACGCGCGCGTGGACGAACGCCCAGCGGGACGCGGCGACGGTCGCCTCGGTGGTGTAGCCGTGGCCGCGGTGGTCCTTGTCCGCCCAGTAGCCGATCTCGCCGACTCCCAGGGAGCGCATGGTGATGCCGAGCATGCCGGTCAGGCCGCCCTCGGGCAGGAAGACGCCGAAGGTGAACATCGAGCCGGCCGCCCAGCCGTCCGGCGACGCCTGCCGGACGAAGCTCTCGGCGTGTTCGGGGAGGTAGGGCGAGGGGATCGTGGTCCAGCGCTGGATGTCGGGGTCCTGGCACGCGGCGTACACCACGTCCGTGTCGTCCGGGCCGACCGCGCGCAGCCGCAGCCGGTCGGTGCTCAGCGTGACGGGTTCCATGGGCAGATTCTGCGCGCGGCGGCGGAAGGGCCGCCATCGCTTTGCCGTGTGTGATCGGGTGATCACCATCCGCGAAAATGCCCGCCGTGATCCGGCACCATCCGCGAATCCCGACCGTTGTGCCCTGTGAACGGGTGGATCGCCGACGGATCCGGGACACAGCCGGACCGGGTCATGGCGGGATCCGCGCCCGGCTTCAGCTGCGGAAGTGAAGACGATGGCCGCCGTCGGTTCTGCGGGCCTCCCGGTGCGGGCGGGTCCTCGCATACGATGGCCGTTGCTCCGTCATGTCCAATGGAAACCGACCGTCCCAGGCCCGACCGGCAAGGAGACCAACCCCCGTGTCCGTCCTCTCGAAGATCATGCGTGCAGGCGAAGGCAAGATCCTGCGCAAGCTGCACCGCATCGCGGACCAGGTCAACTCCATCGAAGAGGACTTCGTCGACCTCTCCGACGCCGAGCTGCGGGCCCTCACCGATGAGTACAAGCAGCGCTACGTCGACGGTGAGACCCTGGACGACCTGCTGCCCGAGGCGTTCGCCACCGTGCGCGAGGCCGCCAAGCGCGTCCTCGGCCAGCGCCACTACGACGTGCAGATCATGGGCGGTGCCGCCCTGCACCTCGGCTATGTCGCCGAGATGAAGACCGGTGAGGGCAAGACCCTGGTCGGCACCCTGCCGACGTATCTGAACGCGCTGTCGGGCGACGGCGTGCACCTGATCACGGTCAACGACTACCTGGCCGAGCGCGACTCCGAGATGATGGGCCGCGTCCACAAGTTCCTCGGTCTGGACGTGGGCTGCATCCTCTCCAACATGACGCCGGCCCAGCGCCGCGAGCAGTACAACTGCGACATCACCTACGGCACGAACAACGAGTTCGGCTTCGACTACCTGCGCGACAACATGGCCTGGTCGAAGGACGAACTCGTCCAGCGCGGTCACAACTTCGCGGTGGTCGACGAGGTCGACTCCATCCTCATCGACGAGGCCCGCACGCCGCTGATCATCTCCGGCCCGGCCGACCAGGCCACCAAGTGGTACGGCGACTTCGCCAAGCTGGTCACGCGCCTCAAGCGCGGCGAGGCCGGCCAGCCCCTCAAGGGCCTTGAGGAGACCGGCGACTACGACGTCGACGAGAAGAAGCGCACGGTCGCCATCCACGAGTCCGGCGTCAGCAAGGTCGAGGACTGGCTGGGCATCGACAACCTCTACGAGTCGGTGAACACGCCGCTGGTCGGCTATCTGAACAACGCCATCAAGGCGAAGGAACTGTTCAAGAAGGACAAGGACTACGTCGTCATCGACGGCGAAGTCATGATCGTCGACGAGCACACCGGCCGTATCCTCGCCGGCCGCCGTTACAACGAGGGCATGCACCAGGCGATCGAGGCGAAGGAAGGGGTGCCGATCAAGGACGAGAACCAGACGCTCGCCACGATCACCCTTCAGAACTTCTTCCGCCTCTACGACAAGCTCTCCGGCATGACCGGTACGGCGATGACCGAGGCCGCCGAGTTCCACCAGATCTACAAGCTCGGCGTGGTCCCGATCCCGACCAACAAGCCGATGGTCCGCAAGGACCAGTCGGACCTGATCTACCGCACCGAGGTCGCCAAGTTCGACGCGGTGGTCGACGACATCGCCGAGAAGCACGAGAAGGGCCAGCCGATCCTGGTCGGCACCACCTCGGTCGAGAAGTCCGAGTACCTCTCGCAGCAGCTGTCCAAGCGCGGCATCCAGCACGAGGTGCTCAACGCCAAGCAGCACGACCGGGAGGCGCAGATCGTCGCCCAGGCCGGCCGCAAGGGCGCGGTGACCGTGGCGACCAACATGGCCGGCCGTGGTACGGACATCAAGCTCGGCGGCAACCCCGACGACCTCGCCGAGGCCGACCTGCGTCAGCGCGGGCTCGACCCCGAGGAGCACATCGAGGAGTGGGCCGCCGCGCTGCCGGCCGCCCTGGAGCGGGCCGAGAAGGCGGTGCGGACCGAGTTCGAGGAGGTCAAGGACCTCGGCGGCCTGTATGTGCTGGGTACCGAGCGGCACGAGTCGCGCCGTATCGACAACCAGCTGCGCGGTCGTTCCGGCCGTCAGGGCGACCCGGGCGAGTCCCGTTTCTATCTCTCCCTCGGCGACGACCTGATGCGGCTGTTCAAGGCGCAGATGGTCGAGCGCGTGATGTCCATGGCGAACGTCCCGGACGACGTGCCGATCGAGAACAAGATGGTCACGCGCGCGATCGCGTCCGCGCAGTCACAGGTCGAGCAGCAGAACTTCGAGACCCGTAAGAACGTCCTGAAGTACGACGAGGTCCTCAACCGGCAGCGTGAGGTCATCTACGGCGAGCGCCGCCGTGTCCTGGAGGGCGAGGACCTGCACGAGCAGGTCAGGCACTTCATGGACGACACGATCGACGCCTATGTCGGCGCCGAGACCGCCGAGGGCTTCGCCGAGGACTGGGACCTGGACCGGCTGTGGGGCGCCTTCAAGCAGCTCTACCCGGTGAAGGCCGACGTCGACGCGATGGAGGAGGAGGCCGGGGACCGGGCCGGGCTGACCGCCGAGTTCATCGCCGACTCCATCAAGGACGACATCCACCAGCAGTACGAGGCGCGTGAGGAGCAGCTCGGCTCCGAGATCATGCGCGAGCTGGAGCGCCGGGTGGTGCTCAGCGTGCTGGACCGCAAGTGGCGTGAGCACCTCTACGAGATGGACTACCTCCAGGAGGGCATCGGCCTGCGCGCGATGGCCCAGAAGGACCCGCTGGTCGAGTACCAGCGCGAGGGCTTCGACATGTTCACCGCCATGATGGAGGGCATCAAGGAGGAGTCCGTCGGCTATCTGTTCAACCTGGAGGTCCAGGTCGAGCAGCAGGTCGAGGAGGTCCCCGTCGAGGACGCCAAGCCGTCCCTGGAGAAGCAGGACGCCGTGCCGGCACAGGCGGGCGCGCGTCCCGAGATCCGTGCCAAGGGCCTGGACGCCCCGCAGCGGCGGAACCTGCACTTCTCGGCGCCGACCGTGGACGGCGAGGGCGGCACCATCGAGGGTGACTTCACCAACGACGACGAGCCGGTGCGGTCGGAGGCCGACGGCCTCACCCGCGCGGAGCGGCGCAAGCAGGCGCGGGGTGGGCGGCGTCGGAAGAAGTAGGCGCCGCGCGGCGTGATCGTGGCGGCGCCTGGGGCGTCGTGGCGGTGTAGCGGCACAGCGTCGTAGCGGAATGGGTGGGCCGGTCTCCTGGGGAGGCCGGCCCTTCTGTGTCGGGCGTCATCGCCCCTTTGCCGTCGGCCTGTTCGGGGCCTTTGTCATCGGCTCCTTGCCAATCACCTTCTTCCGCGTCGGCCGGTCTTGGTCCGGCTCGTGTGATGGGGCGGGGTGCCCTTAGCCGTTCTGGTGCCGGGTGTGGTCAGTCGCTCCGGTTCTGGGGGAGCGGGGGGCCGCCGAGGTCGACCGCGGTGCAGCGCCAGCGGCGGTCGTCGCCCAGTTCCAGGCGGAAGGCCATCGCGCGCAGGCGGTCGCCGGCGCCGATCCGCGCGAAGACCTCGATGGCGCCCGGTCCGGCCTCGTACCAGCCGATCTCGCGCAGGACGGGGCGGACGCCTCGGGTGGTGCGCAACGGGCCGCGTTCGGCGAGCCAGGCCAGTTCGTCGTAGGCGCGGCCGGAGGTGAGGCCGAGCATGTAGTGAACGGGGCGGGCGCCGCTGAGGACGGCCAGGAGGCGCTCGGCGAAGGGTTCGGTGGGGAGGGCGGGCCGGGGCCCGCGTGGGGCCTGGTGGGGGACTGTGGGGGTGGTGGGCGTGGCTCCCGTGCCTGTGCCAGGGGTGGTGATGGGGGCCGGAGGTGAGGTCGGCATGGGGGTCAGGGGTGAGGCCGGTGGTGTGGTCGGGGTGGTGGTGCCTGCCGGTGTGCCCGGGCCCGGGCGCCTGACGCCCGGGAAGCGGGGTGGGGCGGTGCCGGGGCGGCGGGAGTCGCGGCGGCCCGGCGGGCGGGTGCGTGAGGGGCGCTGTGCGTGTGCCTGGGCCCTGGTCATGACCTTGTTCATGGTGATCCCCGTTCGGTCGGCCGCCCGTCTCTTACTGGGCGGTAACTTCCTGTTGGGGATCTTGTGCGGATGAGGCCGGGGCGGCAAGCGGGCCTCTCGCCGGGCTCGGGCGTCTCGCAAGTCACCTATCAGGGTGATCTTTGGGGCGTCATGCCTGGTGGGGTGGGTGTGGGGTGGTGGTTTTGCGGCGTCGGGTTGACGCTTCCGGGTGGGTGGGCAGGGACTCGAAAGGGGACTCCCCGGACGTATCCTGAAGGGCGCGCCGGTGGTTCTTCGGGCTCTTGCCGGGGTGCTGTGAGCTTGTTGTGAGCCCTTCGACCATGAAAGCGGCCAGCCATGCGCGTCTACGTCCCCCTGACCCTCCCCGGTCTCGCCGAGGCGTACAAAGCGGGCGAGCTGGGGGCCGGGCCGGTCGTCGCGTACGCGGTGACGCCCGGTCTGCGGGAGTGGTACCTCTCCGACGACATCGAGGAACTGGAGTACGCGGCGCTGAACCGGGCGGCGCTGGCCTCGCTGCGGCTGATCGCGGCCGACCCGGATGCCGTACGGCGGCGGGTCGTGGTCGCCGTGGACGTACCGGACGGGACGGCGGTCGCGGATCCCGACCGGGGGCTGGATCCGGCCGTGCTGGGCGAGGTGCGGATCGCCGGGGCGGTGGCGCTGGACAGGGCGGCGGCCGTGCATGTCGACGCCGGGGACGCGGTGGCGGACGTGGCCGCGGCCACGGAGGCGCTGGCCGCGGCGGACGGCGGGGACGACGACGCGCAGTTCGTGGTGGACGGGGCGGAGGACCATGAGCTGCTGTGGTTCGCCACGCAGGAGATCGCTCAGCTGGTGGGGTCGGGGGACTGAGGGGTTTTCGGTGGGTGCGGGCGGGGCTGGGCCGGGCCGTTCTGCGGTGGGGTCCCGTGCCACGGGCTGTCACCGGATGCCACCGGATCGCCTCTGAGCTGGGGTTCTCATGATTGTCAGTGGCGGGGGGTACGTTTTCTGGCATGGGGATGCAGACAGGGGCGCACATCGTCTGGGACTGGAACGGCACGCTGTTCCACGACAATGACGCGATCATCGGGGCGACGAACGCGGCGTTCGCCGAGCTGGGCCTGGAACCGCTCACGATGGAGGAGTACCGGGCGCTGTACTGCGTGCCGGTGCCGAAGTTCTACGAGCGGCTGATGGGGCGGCTGCCGACCGAGGCGGAGTGGGAGGTCATGGACGTGACCTTCCAGCGGTACTACACGGAGCACCGGGTCGGGTGCGGGCTGACCGACGGGGTCGGGGACCTGCTGACCGGGTGGGGGTCGGCGGGGCGCAGCCAGTCGATCCTGAGCATGTACGGGCATGACGACCTGGTCCCGCTGGTGCGCGGGTTCGGGATCGAGAGCCACTTCCTGCGGGTCGACGGGCGGACCGGGCCGTCCGGGGGCAGCAAGGCCGAGCACATGGTGCGGCATCTCGCCGCCCTCGGCGGGGTGGAGCCGGGGCGCACGGTGGTGATCGGGGACGCCGCGGACGACGCGGTGGCGGCACGGCACGCGGGGGCGCGGGCCGTGCTCTACACCGGGGGGTCGCACAGCCGGGCCAGCCTGGAGGAGACGGGGGTGCCGGTGGTGGACACGCTGGCGGAGGCTGTCGCGGAGGCGGGCCGAATAGCGACGTAGCGATGCAGGGCGTCGTGCGTTGTGCGCGGGGTGACCTGATGTGCCCCGGGTGTGCGTGACGCGCGGCGGGTGCCTGACGCCGTGGTAGGCGCGTGACGGGCGGCAGGTGCGTGACGAGCGGCAGACGCGTGACGGGCGGCAGGTGCGATACCTGGCAGGTGCGTGACGCGTCGCGTACCTGCGTGAGGTGCCGCGCGCCTGTTGCGACGCGCCGCCGCCCCGCGGATCAGGTCACCGGCGACTTCGCGCGGAGGACCTTCAGGAACTCCCGCATCCAGGCCGGGTGGTCGGGCCAGGCGCGGGAGGAGACGAGGGTGCCGTCGACGACCGCCTCGGTGTCCTGGAAGGTGGCGCCGGCGGACTGCATGTCGATCTCCAGGGCCGGGTACGCGGTGACGCGGCGTCCCCGGAGGCCATCGATCGCGGCGGTCAGCAGGGGGCCGTGGCAGATCTGGGCGACCGGCTTGTCGGCGTCGAAGAACGACTTGAGGATCTTGCGCAGCTCGGCGTCGTTGCGCAGGTACTCGGGGGCCCGGCCGCCCGGGATCACCACCGCGACGTACTGGCCGGGGTCCACCTCGGAGAACGCCAGGTCGGCGGGCCAGGTGTAGCCGGCCTTCTCGGTGTAGGTGTCGAAGCCGGGTTCGAAGTCATGGACGACGAACTGGAGCTTCTTGCGGGTCGGGGCGGCGATGTGGACCTCGTAGCCCTCTTCCAGAAGACGCTGGTAGGGGTAGAGGACTTCGAGGGATTCCGCGGCGTCGCCGGTGAGAATCAGGATCTTGGGGGGTGTGGGGGAATGCGGGGACGCGGTGGAAGCGGGGGACATGAGGGCTCCTTCGGATCGGTTCGTACTGTCGAGAACGTGCCGTGTCCTGCGGTGCTTGCCAAGGGGACGCGCCGATTTCCGGGCAGGGGGTGGTGCGCCGGTCCGCGCGCAGGCGATACGCCGAACACCCTCCGGCCCCGCACGCCCCCACCCGGCCTTCCTACGCCGATCACCGTACGGCGGCCACGCTCACACGGCACGGGTGCTCCACATCTGTGCAGAACGTCAAAGTTCCGGGTGTGGTTTTGTACACATACGGCTCATGACGGGGGGCCGGTAGGGCGAGATAGCCTGGGTGGCGTGATCAGCGCGATAGTTCGCGGGGGCCCTCGTGCCTCCGTTCTGCGCCCGAGGTGCACGGACGACATCCGTGGTCGGGCGACGGTCGCTGGTCCTCGCGGGCGCTTCGCGGCGCCCCTTACATCCCGGGACATATCCCCGGAGGTACCTCGGGCCGTGGCGTCGCCGAGAGCAGCGTCACATCCCCCGGGCGCGTCGGGAATGGCTGATATCCCCCCGCCCCTCTCCCCTGGCGGCATAGCGTCGGAACAGACCGGACACCCCGCGTCTCGGCGTGACCCCGCAAGGGTGGAGACCGTACTTCCACGTACTTCCTTCTACGTCACGCAACGGCGCGCGACAGGAGCCAGAGGACAATGCAGACCAAGCTGGACGAAGCCAAGGCCGAGCTGCTCGATCGGGCTGCCCGGGTAGCTGAGAACAGCCCGGTCGGGGGGCACCTACCGACTGGGACGACGGACCGCGGCACCCCTGACCGGGCCGCCGTGCTCGCGTTCCTCCAGCGCTACTACCTGCACACCGCCCCGGAGGATCTCGCCGACCGCGACCCGGTCGACATCTTCGGAGCCGCCTACTCCCACTGCCGGCTGGCCGAAAACCGCCCGCAGGGCACGGCCAATGTGCGCGTGCACACCCCGACCGTCGAGGAGAACGGGTGGACGTGCAGTCACTCCGTCGTGGAAGTCGTCACGGACGACATGCCCTTCCTCGTCGACTCCGTCACCAATGAGCTGACCCGGCAGGGACGCGGCATCCATGTCGTCATCCACCCGCAGATCGTGGTGCGGCGTGATGTCACCGGCAAGCTCATCGAGGTGCTCACCGGCCCGCCCGTCGGTGATCTTCCCCATGACGCGCACATCGAGTCCTGGATCCATGTCGAGACGGACCGCGAGACCGACCGCGCCGACCTCAAGCAGATCACCACGGATCTGCTGCGGGTGCTCTCCGACGTCCGCGAGGCCGTCGAGGACTGGGGCAAGATGCGGGACGCGGCCGTGCGGCTCGCGGAGGAGCTGCCCGCGGAACCCGCCCCCGCCGATCTGAGCGACGACGAGACCGAGGAGGCCCGCGAGCTGCTGCGCTGGCTCGCCGCCGACCATTTCACCTTCCTGGGCTACCGCGAGTACGAGCTGCGTGACGACGACTCCCTCGCCGCCGTCCCCGGCACCGGCCTCGGCATTCTGCGCGCCGATCCGCACCACTCCGGTGACGAGGCGCACCCGGTCAGCCCGTCCTTCGAGCGGCTGCCCGCCGACGCCCGCGCCAAGGCCCGGGAGCACAAGCTCCTCGTCCTGACCAAGGCCAACAGCCGGTCCACCGTCCACCGGCCCTCCTACCTCGACTACATCGGCGTCAAGAAGTTCGACAAGGACGGGAATGTCGTGGGGGAGCGCCGGTTCCTCGGCCTGTTCTCCTCCGCCGCCTACACCGAGTCCGTGCGGCGTGTCCCCGTGATCCGGCGCAAGGTCCAGGCGGTCCTCAAGCGCGCCGGCTTCTCGCCCAACAGCCATGACGGGCGCGATCTGCTCCAGATCATGGAGACGTACCCGCGCGACGAGCTGTTCCAGACACCGGTCGACGAGCTCCAGAGCATCGTCACCTCCGTGCTCTACCTCCAGGAGCGCCGGCGACTGCGGCTCTACCTGCGCCAGGACGAGTACGGGCGCTACTACTCGGCCCTCGTCTACCTCCCGCGCGACCGCTACACCACCGGCGTCCGGCTGCGGATCATCGACATCCTCAAGGAGGAGCTGGACGGGATCAGCGTCGACTTCACCGCCTGGAACACCGAGTCGATCCTGTCCCGGCTGCATTTCGTGGTCCGGGTCCCGCAGGGCACCGATCTGCCCGAGCTGTCCTACAGCGACCGGGAGCGGATCGAGGCCCGCCTCGTGGAGGCCGCGCGCTCCTGGGCGGACGGCTTCGCGGAGGCGCTGAACGCCGAGTGCGGCGAGGAGCGCGCCGCCGAACTGCTGCGCAAGTACGGCAACTCCATCCCCGAGGGCTACAAGGCCGACCACACCCCGCGCGCGGCGGTCGCCGACCTGGTGAACGTGGAACGGCTGACCGAGGAGCAGAGCTTCGCCCTCAGCCTCTACGAGCCGGTGGGCGCCGCCCCCGAGGAGCGCCGCTTCAAGATCTACCGCAAGGGCGACGCGATCTCCCTGTCCGCGGTGCTGCCGGTCCTCAACCGCCTCGGCGTCGAGGTGGTGGACGAACGGCCGTACGAACTGCGCTGCGCCGACCGCAGCGTGGCCTGGATCTACGACTTCGGGCTGCGCCTGCCGAAGTTCAAGAACGGCGAGTTCCTCGGCGACGACGCGCGCGAGCGGGTCCAGGAGGCGTTCGCCGCGAGCTGGACCGGCAAGGCGGAGAACGACGGCTTCAACGCGCTGGTGCTCAGCGCCGGGCTGAGCTGGCGCCAGGCCATGGTGCTGCGGGCGTACGCGAAGTATCTGCGCCAGGCGGGCTCCACGTTCAGCCAGGACTACATGGAGGACACCCTCCGCAACAATGTCCACACCACCCGGCTGCTCGTCTCCCTGTTCGAGGCGCGGATGTCGCCGGACCGCCAGCGCGCCGGCCGCGAGATCGTGGACGCGCTGCTGGAGGAGCTGGACGCGGCGCTCGACCAGGTCGCCAGCCTGGACGAGGACCGCATCCTGCGGGCCTTCCTCACCGTCATCAAGGCCACCCTGCGCACCAACTTCTTCCAGGAGGCCGTCGGCGGCCGGGCGCACGACTACGTGTCCATGAAGTTCGACCCGCAGGCCATCCCGGACCTGCCCGCGCCCCGCCCGGCGTTCGAGATCTGGGTCTACTCCCCGCGTGTCGAGGGCGTGCACCTGCGGTTCGGCAAGGTCGCGCGCGGCGGGCTGCGCTGGTCGGACCGGCGCGAGGACTTCCGTACGGAGATCCTCGGCCTGGTCAAGGCGCAGATGGTGAAGAACACGGTCATCGTGCCGGTCGGCGCCAAGGGCGGCTTCGTCGCCAAGCAGCTGCCCGATCCGTCGGTGGACCGGGACGCGTGGCTCGCCGAGGGCATCGCCAGCTACAAGACCTTCATCTCGGCGCTGCTCGACATCACCGACAACATGGTGGCCGGAGAGGTCGTCCCGCCCGCCGACGTCGTACGGCACGACGAGGACGACACGTACCTCGTGGTGGCCGCCGACAAGGGCACCGCGACCTTCTCCGACATCGCCAACGACGTCGCCGGCAGCTACCAGTTCTGGCTCGGTGACGCCTTCGCCTCCGGCGGCAGCGCCGGGTACGACCACAAGGGCATGGGCATCACCGCGCGCGGCGCCTGGGAGTCCGTCAAGCGGCACTTCCGCGAGCTGGGCGTGGACACGCAGAGCGAGGACTTCACGGTCGTCGGCGTCGGCGACATGTCCGGCGACGTCTTCGGCAACGGCATGCTGCTCAGCGAGCACATCCGGCTGGTCGCGGCCTTCGACCACCGGCACATCTTCATCGACCCGCGCCCCGACGCGGCCGTCTCCTACGCCGAGCGCCGCCGGCTGTTCGAGCTGCCCCGCTCCAGCTGGGCCGACTACGACACGCAGCTGCTCTCGGCGGGCGGCGGCGTCTTCCCCCGCAGCGCCAAGGCCATCCCGATCAACGCGCACATCCGCGAGGCCCTCGGCATCGAGGGGAAGATCGCCAAGGTCACCCCGGCCGATCTGATGAAGGCGATCCTCAAGGCCCCGGTGGACCTCCTGTGGAACGGCGGCATCGGTACGTACGTCAAGGCCACCACCGAGTCGCACGCCGACGTCGGCGACAAGGCCAACGACGCCATCCGGGTCGACGGCGAGGATCTGCGGGTCAGCGTGGTCGGTGAGGGCGGCAACCTGGGCCTGACCCAGCTCGGCCGGATCGAGTTCGCCCGCAACGGCGGCAAGATCAACACCGATGCGATCGACAACAGCGCGGGCGTGGACACCTCCGACCACGAGGTGAACATCAAGATCCTGCTCAACGGCCTGGTCACCGACGGCGACATGACCGTCAAGCAGCGCAACAAGCTGCTCGCCACGATGACCGACGAGGTCGGCCGACTGGTGCTGCGCAACAACTACGCGCAGAACACCGCCATCGCCAACGCCCTCGCCCAGTCCAAGGACATGCTCAACGCCCAGCAGCGCTTCATGCGCCACCTGGTGCGCGAGGGGCACCTCGACCGGGCGCTGGAGTTCCTGCCGACCGACCGCCAGATCCGCGAACGCCTCACCTCCGGACAGGGCCTGACCAGCCCGGAGACGGCCGTGCTGATGGCGTACACGAAGATCACGGTCGCCGAGGAACTGCTGCACACCTCGCTGCCCGACGACCCCTATCTGAGCGGGCTGCTCTACGCGTACTTCCCGAGCGCGCTGCGCGAGAAGTTCCCCGAGCAGATCGACAACCACCCGCTGCGCCGCGAGATCACCACGACCGTGCTGGTCAACGACACGGTCAACACGGGCGGTACAACGTATCTGCACCGGCTGCGCGAGGAGACCGGCGCCTCGCTGGAGGAGATCGTGCGGGCGCAGACCGCGGCGCGCGCGATCTTCCGCTCCGCTCCGGTGTGGGACGCGGTGGAGGGCCTCGACAACCAGGTCGCCGCCGAGGTGCAGACCCGGATCCGGCTGCACTCGCGCCGGCTCGTCGAGCGCGGCACGCGCTGGCTGCTCAACAACCGGCCGCAGCCGCTGGAGCTGGCCGAGACGGTCGAGTTCTTCGTCGAGCGGGTCGAGCAGGTCTGGCAGCAGCTGCCGAAGCTCATGCGCGGCGCGGACCTGGAGTGGTGGCAGCAGATCTACGACGAGCTGACCGGCGCGGGTGTCCCCGACGAGGTGGCGTCCCGGGTCGCCGGGTTCTCCTCCGCCTTCCCGGCGCTCGACATCGTGTCGGTGGCCGACCGCACGGGCAAGGACCCGCTGGCCGTCGCCGAGGTGTACTACGACCTCGCCGACCGGCTGCGGATCACCCGCCTCATGGACCGGATCATCGAACTGCCCCGCGCGGACCGCTGGCAGTCCATGGCCCGCGCCGCCATCCGCGAGGACCTGTACGCGGCCCACGCGGCCGTCGCCGCGGATGTCCTAGCGGTCGGCAACGGTTCCTCGACGCCCGAGCAGCGGTTCAAGCTCTGGGAGCAGAAGAACCTGGCGATCCTGGGGCGGGCGCGGTCGACGCTGGAGGAGATCCAGTCGTCGGACACGTTCGATCTGGCGAATCTGTCGGTGGCCATGCGGACGATGCGGACGTTGTTGCGGTCGCATTCCTGAGGTGGGGGTGGGGCCACCGGTGGCCTCATGTGAGTGCCGGGGCGGTGGGCTCCGCGGATGCCCGTGGGGGCTGAAGTGAGGGCCTGACGTGCGGGTTTGACGTGGTGGTACGACGGTGAAGGCGCCCTGGGCCGGTTGGCTCGGGGCGCCTTTGTTTGTGTGGGGCTGGCTGGGGGGCTGGAGGTGTGGCTTGCGCGTACGTGGGTGGGGTGGGGTGGGGCTCAGGAGGGCTGGGGGACCTTGGGGTCGGCCGGGGGGGCCGGGGTAGTCGGGCCGGTGTCGGGGGTGGGATTGGCCGGGGGGTCGGTCTTGGTGGGGGTGTCGGGCTCGGTGGGGGTCTTGGGCTCGGCGAGGGTTTCGGTCTTCGCCGAGGTGGCGGGTTTCGCCTGGGCGGCAGTCCTCGCCGGGGTGTCGGACTTCGCGGGCGCGTCGGGCTTCGCCGGGGTCTCCCCCTTCGCCGGGGAGGCGGGGTTCGGGGCGGCGGGGTTCGGCGTGGCTTCCGTGGCCGGGGCGTCGGTCTTCGCCTCCGGTGGGGTCGGCGCCGCCTGCTTGGGCTGCGGTTTCGCCACCGGCTTGGGCTTGGGCTTCGGCTTGGGTGTCTTGTCGCCCGTGAACGCCTCGTACTCCTTCATGACCTCGTCGGTCGGGCCGTCCAGGCGCAGTTCGCCGCGCTCCAGCCACAGGACACGTTCGCAGGTGTCGCGGATGGACCGGTTGTTGTGGCTGACCAGGAACACCGTGCCCGCGTGCTTGCGCAGTTCGCGGATGCGGGCCTCGGAGCGCTTCTGGAAGGAGCGGTCGCCGGTGGCCAGGGCCTCGTCGATGAGCAGGACGTCGTGGTCCTTGGCGGCGGCGATGGCGAAGCGGAGCCGGGCGCCCATGCCGGAGGAGTACGTGCGCATGGGCAGGGTGATGAAGTCGCCCTTCTCGTTGATGCCGGAGAAGTCGACGATCTCCTGGTAGCGCTCCTTGACCTGCTCGCGGGACATGCCCATGGCGAGGCCGCCGAGGTGGACGTTGCGCTCGCCGGTGAGGTCGCTCATGAGGGCGGCGGAGACGCCGAGCAGCGAGGGCTGGCCGTTGGTGTAGATCCGGCCGTTCTCCACGGGGAGCAGTCCGGCGACCGCCTTGAGCAGGGTGGATTTGCCGGAGCCGTTGGTGCCGATGAGGCCGACGGCCTCGCCCCGGTAGGCGACGAAGGAGACATCGCGCACCGCGTGCACGGTTCGGACGCCGGACGCCTTCTCGGCCTGCTTGCGACGCAGGATGCGATTCAGGGCGGCGGTGGCCGAACCGCGGCCCGCGCCCGTGCCGTTGACCCGGTAGATGATGTCGACGGCATCGGCTACGACGGTGGGGATGCGCTCGTCGGTGCCGGTGCCGGTGCCCTTGCTGATGTCGGTGCCGGTGCGGGTGCCAGCGTCGGCGCCAGTGCCGGCGTTGGTGTTGGCATGGGTGTTGGCGTTGGTACCGATCTCGGTGTCGGTGTTCAAGTGATCAGCCACGGCCGTACGTCTCCTCAGCCTTCCAGAAGTAGATGAAGCCGCCGACTCCGGCGAGCAACGCCCAGCCCGTCGCGATCGCCCATACGTGCGGGGGCAGTTGGCTCGCGTGGAAGCTGTCGATCAGGGCGAAGCGCATCAGGTCGATGTAGATGGCGGCGGGGTTGGCCTGGAGTGCGGTGCCGATCCAGGACGGCAGGCTGTCGTGCTGGGCGAGCAGATGATCGATGCTCCACATGACGCCCGAAACGTACATCCAGGTGCGCAGCACGAACGGCATCAGCTGTGCGATGTCCGGGGTCTTCGCGCCGACCCGGGCCAGGATCATGGAGACCCCGGCGTTGAAGGTGAACTGGAGCACCAGCGCCGGGATCGCCAGTACCCAGGACGCGGCCGGCGGCACGCCGAAAGCGAGCAGGATCACCACGAGCGCGCCCATGGAGAACAGCAGCTGCTGGAGCTGCTGGAGGCAGAACGAGATCGGCAGCGCGGCGCGCGGGAAGTGCAGGGCGCGGACGAGACCGAGGTTGCCGGAGATCGCGCGCGTGCCCGCGAGAATCGAACTCTGCGTGAACGTCCAAATGAACACGCCCGTGACCAGGAAGGGGATGTAGTCCGGGACGCCCTTCTTGGTCTGGAGCAGGACACCGAAGATGAAGTAGTACACCGCCGCGTTGAGCAGTGGGGTCATGACCTGCCAGAGCTGGCCGAGCTTCGCCTGGCTGTACTGCGCGGTGAGCTTGGCGGTGGAGAAGGCCCGGATGAAGTGGCGGCGGCCCCACAGACCGCGCACATACGCGGGCAGCGTGGGGCGGGCGCCGCTGACGGCGAGGCCGTGACGCCTGGCGAGCGCCGAGAGGTCGATGTCGGCGGGGGTGACGGTGACGGCGGTGGGGGCCGTGGCGGCCTGTGCCGTCGGGGGCGGTGTGTCGAGGACCTGGCTCACATCCGCTGCTTTCGCTCGGGGGGTGGGGGTACGCGGGCCCGGTCCTCGACGTCTCCGTACGCGCTGTGCTCCGGCGCGCGCAGGTCGCACGGGCGCGTGCGTTCCGCGGACTTCCTCGACGCGCCTTCTCTTACGCGTCTCTTCACGTTCTCTTACGTCGGGACGGGACCGTATCGTCGTAACGCGAGCGTAGGGCCAATCGGCGTCGGGACGCAACCGTATCGTCGTAACGCCCTATGCTGGACGGCATGACCAGCAACGCCGACGGACCACAGTCGCGACCGCGCCGCCGGCCTCCGGCGGGCGCGGCGGTACTGCGCGAGGACGTGACGGAGGCGATCAGGGCGGCCGTGTTCGAGGAACTCGCGGCCGTCGGCTACGCGCGCATGTCGATCGAGGGCATCGCCCGGCGGGCGGGGGTCGGCAAGACGGCGGTGTACCGGCGGTGGCGTTCCAAGCTGCACCTGGTGCTGGACATCGTCTCGGCGATCGCCGTGCAGGGGCTGCCCGCGCCGGACACCGGCTCCCTGGAGGGCGATCTGCGGCTGCTGTACGAGGTCATGTCCCGTGCGCTGCGGCATCCGATCGCCTCGCAGATCATTCCTGACCTCCAGGCCGAGGCCGCGCGCAATCCCGACATCGCCCAGGCCATGCAGAAGGCGCTGCGGGAAGGGCAGGACGGCGTGGCCAGCACGATCATCGCGGCGGCGGCGAAGCGGGGGGAGTTGCGCGCCGGGTTCGATCACGAACTGGCGCTCGATCTGATCTCCGGGCCCTTGTACTGGCGGTCCGTGGTGATCCGCAGCCCGAAGCTGCCGAAGGGCTATCTGGGGGCGCTGGCCCGGGGGACGGCGGTGGCGTTGCAGGCGCTGTGAGGCGGCGTCGGCACGCCTCGGCGTTGTGGGGGTTGGCGATGATCAGGTGATCAGGTGATCAGGTGGCGCGTGATCGTTTGCCGGTGCGGGTTGTGTGTGGCTGGGCGCGCGGGTTCCCCGCGCTCTTTCAGGGACGGCGCCGGGACGCCAGATTTCTCGCCAAGGTCGTCAGGTCCGTCGCGCGCAGGGTTCGGTCGAAGCCTGGCAGGGGGACGTGCAAGGGGGCCGTCCAGCGCGCGGGGATCGCTTCGGCGCCGTACAGCGCGCCGGCCAGAGCGCCTGTCACCGCCGCCACCGTGTCGGTGTCGCCGCCCAGGTCGATCGCCGCGCGGACGGCCTGTTCGTACGAGGATGTCGTCCGTACCGCCCAGACCGCCGAACCGAGACAGGGCCAGACCGCGCCGTTGAACTCCGTGGCGAGATCGGGATGCCAGTCGGGAGCAAGGACGGTGGCATAGCGGGCGCGGTGATCGGGGTGTACGGCGGCCAGGGTCGCCGGGAGCACGGTGAGCGGGTCGGCGTCCGCCAGGGCGAGGCGTATCAACTCGTGGAGGATCGCCGTGCCTTCCCAGGCCGCCGGGTCTCCGTGGGTCAGGGCGGACAGGCGGCGGGCGGCGGCCATGGTGGCGTCGCGGCCCTCGGGCGCGAAGTACACGGCCGAGGGCGCGGCCCGCATCAGCGCGCCGTTGCCCGCCGCGCGCTGACTGACCCGGAAGTGGGCGGCGGCGGCCGTGTTCCAGGGGTCGCCGCCGGTGAGCACCGCCTCGGTCTGGAGGCCGATGTCCTTCGGATCGCCCGCCGCCCAGCGCCGGAACCGGTGGAACACGTCAGGGAGTTCCAGGCCCCCGTGCTCCAGCAGTGACTCCGCGACCAGGACCGCCATCTGGGTGTCGTCCGTCGCCTCTCCGGGGTCCCAGCCACCGCCCCCGCGCATCTCCCCGCCGTGCCCGGCGACCGGGAAGCGGGCGCTGAACGCGCCCTCGGGGCCGAACTCGAAGGGGGCGCCCAGAGCGTCGCCGACCGCCGAACCGAGCACGGCTCCCGTGGCGCGGGAGAGGGACGGGGGGCAGGGAGGGGCGGAAGGGGCAGGAGGGCGGGGGCGTCCCGGGGATGACGGTGAGGTCATTCGAGCAGGCTAAGGGTGTGCCGGGTATGCCCGAACGATCAGACCGCACGGATTGGGGTGCACCCGAATGATCAGACCCGGTCTGATCGTTCGATCAGAGCCGTGCCGCCCCCGGGAACCTCCGAAGCCATCCCTCCCACGCCGAAGTGATCATGTCCTGGACGTCCCGCTTGGCCGTCCAGCCCAGTTCGGCGGTGATGCGGTCGGCGGAGGCGACCACGCGGGCCGGGTCGCCGGGGCGTCGGGGGGCGACGCTGGGGGTGCGGTGGTGGCCGGTGATCGCGTTGATGCGGTCGATCATCTCGCGGACGGAAACACCCTCGCCGCGGCCGATGTTGAGGGTGAGGTCGCGGCCGGGGGAGGCGGCCAGCGCGCGGGCGGTGGCCACATGGGCGTCGGCCAGGTCGACGACGTGGATGTAGTCCCGTACGCAGGTGCCGTCGGGGGTCGGGTAGTCGTCGCCGAAGATCTGTGCGGGCGCGTCCTCGGTCAGTTTCTCGAAGACCATCGGGACGAGGTTGTGGACGCCCAGGTCGGCCAGTTCGGGGCGGGCCGCGCCGGCCACGTTGAAGTAGCGCAGCGAGGCCGTGGCCAGGCCCGTTGTCCGGCCGGTCGCGCGGACCAGCCACTCGCCCGCCAGCTTGGTCTCGCCGTACGGGGACAGGGGCGCGCAGGGCGTGTCCTCCGTCACGAGTTCCACGTCGGGCATGCCGTAGACGGCCGCGGAGGAGGAGAACACGAAGGACGTCACCCCGGCTGCCGTCACCGCCTCCAGCAGCACCCGCAGGCCCTCGACGTTCTCCCGGTAGTAGTGCAGCGGCATGTCCACCGACTCGCCGACCCGCTTCTTCCCCGCCAGATGGACGACGCCGGTGATCCCGTGCCCGGCGATCACTTTGCTGAGCCGCACGCCGTCCAGGACCGTACCGACCTCCAGCGGTACGTCGTCCGGCAGCCGCTCGGCGATGCCGGTGGACAGGTCGTCGTACACCACCGTCCGCTCGCCCGCCTCGGTCAGCGCGCGAACCACGTGCGCCCCGATGTATCCGGCGCCGCCGGTGATCAGCCAGGTCATCTGCCGCGATCCCCTCGTCAGTCGGTCTCGCCACACAGTGAAGCAGGCGGCGGACGGCCGTGCGCCGGGGACGTGGCGCGAAGGCGTCGGGCGGAGGTCGGGACGGAAGTGGGCGCACCGGTCATGGCCCGCTCCGTGATCGATCGATCACGCATTGGTTGTTCTCAGTCCGTCACCGCCGCGTCCAACCGGGCCGTCAGGTCGTCCAGCCTGGCCTTCAGGTCGCGGATCTCGGCGATGTCGCAGCCGGTGGCGGTGGCGATCCGGCGCGGCACGTCCAGTGCGCGTTCGCGCAGGGCTTGGCCCTCCTCGCTCAGTCGAACTTCCACCGAACGCTCGTCCCGGGTGCTGCGCTCGCGGCGGACCAGACCGGCCGCCTCAAGGCGCTTGAGCAGGGGGGAGAGGGTGCCGGAGTCCAGGCGCAGATGTTCGCCGAGCTGTTTGACGGGCAGCTCGCCGTGCTCCCAGAGGACGAGCAGCACCAGGTACTGGGGGTAGGTGAGGCCGAGGTCCTTGAGGATCACGCGATAGAGGCCGTTGAAGGCGCGCGAGGCCGCGTGCAGGGAGAAGCAGATCTGGCGGTCGAGCAGGAGCAGATCCTGGCCGGACCCATTGGTCGCTGGCGTGGTGGTGGCTGGGGACGGTGTCGATGGCGGGGTCATGCCGCCAGCATACCTCTTGCCCGTCATTGAGTTGCGGGCAATTGAATTGTGTGCTTGAGTTGCTCTTGCCGGCGGCCGAGCAGGTCGCCCGGTGCCGGACCCGGCACCGCACAGACTTCGAGAGGGATGGTTCACCCATGGACGCGCTCTACACCGCCGTCGCCACCGCCACCCACGGCCGCGACGGTCGCGCCGTCAGCTCCGACGGCAAGGTCGACGTCAAGCTGGCCCCGCCCGTCGAGCTGGGCGGCGACGGCCAGGGCACCAACCCGGAGCAGCTCTTCGCCGCCGGATACGCCGCCTGTTTCGGCAGCGCCCTCGGCGTGGTCGGCCGCCAGGCCAAGGTCGACGTCAGCGACGCCGCAGTCACCGCCGAGGTCGGCATCGGCAAGCAGGGGGAGGGCTTCGCCCTCAAGGTGACGCTCCGCATCGAGCTGCCCGACACCGTGGACGAGGCCACCGGCCGCAAGCTGGTCGAGACCGCCCACCAGGTGTGCCCGTACTCCAACGCCACCCGCGGCAACATCCCGGTCGAACTGGTCGTCGAGTAATCCGGACGGGCAAGCGCCCCCGCCGAGCCGGGGCAAGCGCCCCCGCCGAGCCGGGGCAAGCGCCCCCGCCGAGCCGGCCTCAGCGAACCCGGGCCAGCACCTCCCCCGTCCGCTCGCTCCACGCCACCACCACCGCCCCCTCCGGCACCGTGCGCCACCGCGTCAGCAGCACCCAGCGCACGTGCCGCCGGTGGACGACGGCAGCGCGCTCGGCGCGGGTCGAGCCGGGGGAGAGGTACGTACGAACATCCGCCAGCCGATCGTTTCGCGCGGCCTCGTCCAATGCCGGGTCCGGTACGGCCGGGGCGGCCACATCCACCCCGTACCCGGCCAGACCATGCACGGTGTCGCGCCCCTCGGCGAGCACCACCTCACCGCGGCCGATGTGCGCCGCCGCCCACGCGTACGACACACCGCGCGGCGGCTGCGCAAAACCGATCTGATCGAACGATCGCGGCACCAGCGCCCCGCCCTGAGCCATGAGAAACCCCGCGCACGCCCCGCCCGCCACCACCACTCCCAGCGCCCGCCGCCAGGACGGCCAGGGCCGGGGCGCCGCAAGCTCCACCGCGAGCGCGGTCTGCGGCACCACCAGGGCGAGGGCGAGCACCCCGCCGCCGACCGGAGCACCGTCCAGCAGGCCGTACGCCACCACCGCGCACCCCGCCACCGTCATCAGCACCAGCGGATCCCGGCACGACCCGCGCCGCGCCCGCAGCCACACCGCGGGCAACCCGGTCAGCAGCGCCAGCCAGCACCCGCCGAGCAGATCCCCGGCGAACCGATCAGCGCCGGCGTGATCGAATCCGTCGGCGAACGCGTCGTAGTACGGCCAGCTCCAGATCACCACCCCCGCGCCCGCCGCAGCCCACCCCCAGTACAGAAGCGCGCATGCCCGTCCCCCCGCGATCAGTGCGACCGCCCCGACGCCGGCACCGGCGCCGACCATGGGGTCGATCAGCATGATCGTGCCGTACAGCATGCCCAGAGCCGCGTATCCGAACGGACCGGGCAGCCCGTTCGGTCCGACGAACCGCATCCGCCCGGCGTTCCGTGCCCGTGTCGCGGTCAGCGCCCACGCCCAGAGCGTCAGCCCGACCGCGCACACCGACGGGTCCCCCAGACCGCCGGTCAGCGGCAGCAGCGCGAGCGATCCGCTGCCCGGCACGGGCTCGGTGCCCCACAGCAGCGTCGTCGTGGCGAGCGCGAGGACGGGCGCCCAGGGGCGCGCAGTCAGCATCCGCACGAAACGGCCCAGGCCCGTCAGCAGTACCAGCAGATTCAGTGGCCCGGCCAGCCGTACGACCTCCCAGCCGCCCAGTCCGGTCAAGCGCGCGAAAACGCTCTGCGCGACCGTGTAGGGCGAATAGAACGGGCTGCCCTCGCCCGGCAGCGCGGCCGTGGGGTGGCGCGGGTGCAGCAGATCAGCCGTGAGGCGTTCGACGACCGCCGCGTCCAGCCCGGCGTCGCAGCACAGCGGGATCCGCCAGAACGCCAGCGACACCACCAGCCAGAAGAACAGTCCGAACACCTGGTACGGCGTCGGGCGCCGAGGACGTCCACCGCGCAGGGCGGTCGCGCCGCGCACGGATCGCCTGGCGAGGACGGGGGCGTTCACCGGGCGGCCGGGGAGAACGACGGAGGCGGGGGCACTGGCCGTACCTTCCCGCCGGGCACCCGGACCGATCCCTTGTCACCGCAATGGCCGAGCCCGTTCGGGAGGGCCGGCGGCGTCTTCGCCCGCGCGGCGACGGCCGGGGCGTCCGGCCGGTCGCCAGGTGGACGGTCGGCTCGGCGTGGGCCGCGAAGTACTCATACGGACTCCCGGAGTGGGTGGGACATCAGCGGTTCAGCGGCTGTCGTCGGTGGCGGTGGCGGTGGCGGCGCGGGCAGCCGAGGGCCGTGCCACGGTGGCCAGCGGAGGCCGGGTGAGCGAGACCGCCGCGGGCACAGGATGCCGGTCCCGCGGCGGCACCACCACCGGCCACCCCGCCGTCTCGCCCGTCTGCCCCAGCACCACATGCCGTACGACCCGTTCGGCGGCGTGTCCGTCGTCGTACGGGCAGAAACGCTCACGGAACGCCGCGCGCAACTGTGTCGAACGGGAGCCGCACCAGTGGCCGGAGGCGAAGATGTCGATCAGTTCGTCCTCACCGCGCGCGATCGCGCCCGGCGGGAAGGCGCGCAGATCGAAGTAGGTGCCGCGGGCCGCGTCGTACGCCGCCCAGTCGTCCATGTGGAGCACGATCGGTCGATCGAGTCCCGCATAGTCGAACATCAGCGGCGCGTAGTCGGTGACTAGGGCGTCCGAGGCCAGACACAGGGACTGGATGTTCGGGTGAGCGCTGACGTCGATCAGTCGATCGGGCAGTCGGTCGCCGAGGCCGTGCGCAGGCGTGCGGGTCAGGACGACGAAGCGCGGGCCGAGGCGGCGCAGGATCCGCTCCAGGTCCAGCCGGGCGTGCTGGGCGCGGCGGTAGTCGCGGTGGGCGGGCGCGTACAGGAGCGCCACCGCGTCCCCAGGGACGCCGAGCGACTCGCGCAGCCGGGCCACGTCCGCCGAGGCCGCCTGCTGGAAGATGTCGTTGCGCGGTCGGCCGTACTCCAGCGTCCGGTAGCTGCCGGGGAAGACCCGCTCGAAGGTGAGGGTGGAGTGCCGGTTCGCGGAGACGACGTAGTCCCATTGATCGACCGCGCGGAGCAGTCGGCCGAAGTCGGTGCCGTGGGCTGCTGCCGGGTGTTCCAGGAGGTCCAGGCCGAGATGTCCGAGCGGGGTGCCCTGGCCGGTCTGCACGACGACCTGATCTGATCGTTTGATCAGTCGGGGGTCCAGATCGGTGTTGGTGACGATGTACGTCGAGCGGGCGAGCGCGCTCCAATAGGCGGCCGTGTCCGGAGTGAGGCGGCGCGGGCCCGGTGGCACGGTGTACTGCTGCTCGGGGCGGGCGATCCACGCGGTCCGGAAGTGCGGGGTCAGGGAACGGAACGCGGCTTCCAGCGCGCCCGGCTCGCACCCGTACCCAGCCTCCGCGGTGAACACCGCCCGGTGCGCGCGCAGCGGGAGGCGGCGTTGGATGCCGTAGTGCAGCCGCAGGGCGCCGGTGCGCAGGGCGCGGGTCAGGCGGGCGGTGAGCTTCGCCGTGCGGTGGGTGCCGTGGGTGATCCGGCGCAGTGTGCGCAGGGTGCGGTGCGCGCCGAAGCGGAGCAGGAGGTGACGAGGGGCGACCCGGATGCCGCGGGCGCGGTGACGGCGGCAGCAGGCGTGGGCGCGGCGGAGGAAGTCGGCGTGCGCGCGGCGCGGGAGACGGGCGGACTCCGCCGTGAGGTGGGTGAGCATGCGGCGGTACAACGCCGGCCGCCAGGGCGAGAGTTCGGGGCGCTCTTCGAGGAACGCGAAGACGCGATCGTACTGATCGAAGATGTTCGTTCGGCCGGGCGTGTCGGCGGGGCGGGGCCTCCTGCGGTGCACGCAGACCTGATCGAGTGTGGCGAGGCTCCCGGCGCTGAGGAGTGTCGCGTACGACCAGACGCAGGGCAGATCAGCGGGCGCGGGAGCGGTGAGCGTTTCCGTGAGCGCTTCGGTGAACTCGCGGCGGTACGCCCCGCTCCAGGCCGGTGTTCCGAGCAGTTCGGGGCGATCGGTGAGCGCGAAGGGCGCCGGGCCGCGCTCGCCGAGCACGGAAGGGCCCGTGGCCTGGAGCGGCTCGCCCGAGCGGTCGAGGCGGGCGTGCGCGTGGACCAGGACGTCCGGCTCGTCGGTCTCCTTCAGCCGGTCGGCGATCGTGCGCAGCGCGTGCGGAGCGAGGGTGTCGGCACCGTCGAGGAAGAGCAGATAGTCACCGGTCGCCCGCTCCAGGCCCGCGGTACGGGCGCGGCCGGTGTGTTCGGGCAGCCGTACGGCACGCACGCGCGCGTCGCGGGCCGCGAACTCGTCGAGGATCTCGCCGCAGGCATCCGGCGAACCGTCGTCCACCGCGATCACTTCGAGATCGCTGCACGACTGGGAGAGCACCGAATCCAGGCATTCGTGCAGGTACGCCTGGACCTGGTACGCGGGGACGATGACACTGAACCTGGGCAAGGGGGCATCCATGGGTCGTCGCGGGCGTTCTGCCCGGGAACGGCCCGCGGGGCACGGGAGTTACGCGGAGTACGGCAATCGAGGGACAGGAACGGGCCGTTTTCGACCCGCCCCAACGCCATGGAGCCGGTGGTGACTTGATCACCGGCTGGGTGATCGACCTTCGATGATCACTTGACCGCGCCCGCCATCACCCCCGACACGAACTGCCGCTGGAACGCGAAGAACACCACCAGCGGGATCACCAGGGAGATGAACGCACCCGGCGCCAGCACATCGATGTTGTTGCCGAACTGCCGCACCTGCGTCTGGAGCGCCACCGTGATCGGCTGGCTGTCGGCGTCCGTGAAGACGAGCGCGACCAGCATGTCGTTCCACACCCACAGGAACTGGAAGATGCCCAGGCTCGCGATCGCCGGCCCGCCGAGCGGCATCACCACGGTGGCGAACAGCCGCAGCTCGCCGGCGCCGTCCAGCCGTGCCGCCTCCAGCAGTTCCCTGGGGATCTCGGCGAAGAAGTTCCGCAGCAGGAACACCGCGAACGGCAGCCCGAAACCGACATGGAAGAGGATCACGCCCAGGATCGATCCGAACAGACCGATCCCGCCGAAGAGTTCGGCGATCGGGATCAACGCCACCTGCACCGGAACCACCAGCAGCCCGACCACGGCCAGGAACCACCAGTCGCGGCCGGGGAACTCCATCCAGGCGAACGCGTAGCCCGCGAGCGAACCGATCACCACGACCAGCACGGTCGCCGGGACCGTGATGGTGATGGTGTTCAGCAGCGAGCCGGTGATGTCGTCGTTCTTCAGCAGCGTCTCGTAGGACCGGAGGGTGAGCTGGGACGGCTCGGTGAACACATGCCACCAGCCGTCCGCCGCCATGTCCTGCGGGGAGCGCAGCGAGGACAGCAGCAGCCCGAACGTCGGCACCAGCCAGAACAGACCGACGACGATCAGGAACACCCTGACCACGCCGCCGCTCAGCCGCCCCACGATCCGTGCGCCCAGGGACGGCCGGACCACCGTCCGCGCGGGTGACGTTTTGTTCACTCGCTCAGACTGAACGGTCATCGCCTGCCCTCCCGCCGCAGCCGCCGGACGTTGAACCACATCACCGGGATCACCAGAAGCAGCAGGAACACCGCGATCGCGCTCGCGATGCCCGGCTGGTCCTCGGAGAAGCCCTTGCGGTACAGCTCCAGCGCGAGCACGTTCGCGTCGTCCTGCGACGAGCCCGGCGCGATGATGAAGACCAGATCGAACACCTTGAGCACATTGATCATCAGGGTGACGGTCACCACCGCGAGCACCGGCGCCAGCAACGGCACCGTGATCCGCCGGAACACCTGCCATTCATCGGCCCCGTCGACCCGCGCCGCCTCCATCAGTTCGCGCGGCACGCTCGCCAGCCCCGCCGCGATCAGCACCATGGCGAAACCGGCCCACATCCAGATGTACGAGCCGATGATCGCCGGGGTGACCAGGGACGGGCCGAGCCAGTCCAGGCCGTTGTACGGCTCCTTGAAGTTGTCGGCGGGCAACCGCAAATGGGCGCCGTCGGCCGCTTTTGGCAGCGTGAACGTGCCATCGTCGCCGGCCTCGGTGGAGGCCACCACCCGGCCGTCCTCGACCGCCTCGATCGTCATCCCGGCGTAGCCGAGTTCGGCGGGATCGGGGGCGCCCAGGGTGCCGACGCCCTTGCCACGGGTGAAGTCCTGCCAGACCGTGCCGGTGACCTTGTCCGGCTCGGCCCGTGCCGTCGCCGCGGGAGCGGCGGCGTCGGGCAGCTGGTCGGGGGCGACTCCTACCAGGGGCAGGCTGATCACTTCGCCCGCCCGGACCGGCTCACGCGTGAGAAAAGCGCCCTTGGACGCCGGATCGGCGATCAGCGGCGACTCCCGCCCCGGATGCGCCTTGGGGAACGCCGACGACTCGGCGAACGTGTCGTGCACGCCCACCCAGATCGCGTTCGCCACGCCCTTGTCCGGATCCTGGTCGTACACCAGCCGGAAAATGATCCCTGCCGCGAGCATCGAGATCACCATCGGCATGAAAACGATCAGCTTGAACGCGGTGCCCCAGCGGACGCGTTCGGTCAGCACCGCGAAGACCAGTCCGAGCGCGGTCGCGACCGTCGGTGCGAACACGATCCAGATGATGTTGTTCTTCAGCGCCGCGCGGATGCCGTCGTCCGTGAAGAGCGCCCGGTAGTTGTCGAATCCGGCGAAGCCGTCGCCGGACTGGTCGTAGAGGCTGCGGATGACCGAGTACCCGATCGGGTAGACCACGAGCGCCCCGAGCAGCACCACGGCGGGCAGCAGGAACAGCACCACCACCGTCGTACGGGTCCCGGTCACGCTCTTGCGACCACGGGGAGCGGCAGGAGGCGCGCCGCCCCCCGCCACCGCAGGCGACTTCATCGCGGCTCAGTTCCCGTACGCCTTGGCCGCTTCCGCCTCCAGTTGCTCCTGTGTCGCCGCGATGTCGGTCGGGTCCGTCAGGAAGTCCTGGAGGATCTTCCACTCGCCTTTGCCGGGCGTGCCGCCGAAGGCCTGTGGGGCCTGGTCGGACATGTCGAAGCGGAAGTCGTCACCGGCCGCGACGAGCGCCTCGGCCGTCCTGCGCTGCACGTCGTTCGGGTAGGCCGAGGAGTCGACGTTCTTGTTCGGCGACAGATAGCCGCCGAGCTTCGCCTGGACGGTCGCCGCGTCCGGGGAGGCCAGGAAGGTGGCCAGCGCCTGCGCGGCCTCGGAGTCCTCCAGGATCACGGCCGCGTCGCCGCCGGACACCACGGGCGCGGTGTCGCCGACCGCCGGGAAGGGGAACACCTTGGCGTCCGTCCCGACCTGAGCGTCCGTCTCCGCGATGTTCACCTGAACAAAATCGCCCTCGAAGACCATCCCGGCCTTCGGTTGATCGCCTCCGGTGAACGTTTGCGTCACGGAGGCCGGGAATTCGGTCTGGAGCGCGCCGTCGGCGCCGCCCGCGATGTAGTCGTCCTTGCCCCAGATCTCGGCGAGCGTGGTCAGCGCGTCGGTGACCGACGGGTCGGTCCACGGGATCTCGTGCGCCGCGAGCTGATCGTATTTCTCCGGACCGGCCTGCGACAGATAGACGTTCTCGAACCAGTCGGTCAGTGTCCAGCCGTCCGCGCCGGCGACCGAGAACGGGGTGACGCCGGAGTCGTAGACGGTCTGCGCGGCGGTGAGCAGTTCGTCCCAGGTCTGCGGCTCGGTGGCGCCCGCGTTCTCGAAAACCTGGTTGTTGTACCAGATCAGGGATTTGTTGGCCGCCTTGTAGAAGACGCCGTACTGCTCGCCGTCGACCTTGCCGAGGTCCTGCCAGCCCTGGGAGTAGTGCTCGGTGAGCTGCTCCTGGGCCTCCGGTCCGAGGGGCTTGGCCCATCCCTTGTCCACGGCCTGCTCGATCGCTCCGACCTGCGGCAGCATCGCCACGTCCGGCGGGGCACCGCCCGCGATCTTCGAGCCGAGGAAGTTGATGATCGGGTCCTGCGCGGGCACGAAGGTGACCGTGGCGCCCGTGCGCTTCTCGAACTCCTCCAGCACCTTCCTGAAGTTGGCCTGTTCGGGGCCGGTCCAGACGGCGGCGACTTCGAGGCTCTGACCGTCGAGCTGCGGGAGGGTGACGGTGGCGGCCGTCTCCCCGCCGCCGGGGTTCTCGTCACCGGACTCCGGGTCGTCGTCGCCACCGCAGGCGGTCAGCGAGAGGGCGAGCGCCGCCGCGAGGGAGGCGGCACAGAGACGGGCGGCAGTGCGTGTGCGGGACGTCCGTAGGTGGCGGATGGTGTCGCTCCTGCTGTGCATCACGGCCCCGTTCTTCGGATCTCGTCGAACGTTCGCTACGTGCGGTTTGGTTTACGCCGGGCACCAGAGGTCGGCAAGAGCGGGCGCAGTGCCAAGAGCACGATCGTGACCGCGTCGTGACTGTGCGGGCTACGGGGCTTGACAGTGGGGGTGATGGGGTCTGGCGGGGCGGGGACAACCGGCCTGAGGGGGCGGCGTATTGAGGCCCGGCGAGGGCGATGACCCTCGCTGCGGGCGGGCGTCGCGGGCCATGAGCGGGAGTCGCGGCCCGTGTACGGGTGTCTCCGGCCGTGCGCGACTGGCTGTGGGAGTGACCGGCCTTGAGACGCGGGCCGCCCCAGCTCCCGGCCGCGACGACGGCCCGTGGCGAGAGCCATCGCCCCCGCCCCGCCTCCCGTCACCCCGAATGCACCGCCACTACAGCAGCGAAGGCACCTCCGCCGCCGACACCTCCCGTGCCGCCCGCTCCAACGCGCTGGCCAGCAGGGCCAGATCCGTCGGCCCGTTCCCCAACTCCCGGACCGGGCGGCGGGTCGGCGGGTCGCCCGCGTGCTCCCACTCCACCGGTACGACCGTCGGGCGCAGGGTCGCCGTACGCGGGATACGGCCCGTCACCCGGCCGCCCTGGAAGGCGATGACCCGGCCGTCGCCCGCCATCAGACCGCCCCGCCCCGGCGCGGGCTCCTCGGGGCCCGCCACGGGGGCCTCCAGCTCCACTCGCAGGGCCGCCCGCCGGACCGGTTCGGTCTCCGCCGTACGGCCGCCCGGGTGCGCCGCCGTCACCAGGTGCACCCCCAGCCGCTCGCCCTCCCGCGCCACCGCCTCCAGCGCGCGCATCACCGAGCCCGCCGCCGGGCGGCCGGGTGAGCCCAGCGCGGGGGACACGAGCGCGTCCAGGTCGTCGACCACGACCACCAGCCGGGGCAGCGGCGGCGGGGGCTCCGACCGTCTGCGCGCCGCCGCGGGCCGCAGCCGCAGCGTCCGGCTGGGCGGCGTGTCGATGTCCCCGGACCCCGCCAAAGATCCGGAGCCCGCCAAAGATCCGGACCCCGCCAAAGATCCGGACCCCAGCGAGGAACCGGACCCAGACAAGGACCCTGCCCCCGACAGAGATCCGGACCCCGGCGAGGACCCGGACTCGGACCCCGGCGAGGACCCGTACGCAGGCCCCGGCGCGGACAGGGCGCCCGACCCCGCGTCGCCGGTCTCCGGGGTGCGCTGGGGCACGATCCGGCCCGGCATCGCGTGCCCGGCCCGCCCGCCCTGCCCCCGCTCCCCCGCGTGCCAGCCCGTGAAGTCCGTACGGCCCACCAGTTCCGCCCGCCGCTTCAGTTCCGCCGACAGTGACTGGGCGAACGCCCGCATGCGGACCGGGTCATTGGCCGTCAGATGGGTCGTGACATGCGGCAACTCGGTGCAGACCCGCAGCCCGTCCCCGAGCCCCTCGCCCGCCCCCACCCCGTCGCGCCCGTCTATCAGGATCATGCCGAGCCGGTCGGGGCGCTCGGCCGCCGCCAGCGAGGCCACGACCGCCCGCAGCAGCTCCGTACGACCGCTGCCCGCCGGCCCCTCGATCAGCAGATGCGGGCCCTCGGCCACCAGGTCCACGCCGACCGGCCCGCGCGGGCCCGCCCCCAGTACCGCCCACGCGCGCCCGCCGACCGCCTGTCCGTCGTCGGCCGCGTCGGCCCAGCGGGCCATCAGGGACGCCGGGGTGGCCCGCGCCAGCCCCAGTTCGTCCAGCAGCCGTGCCGTCTGCGGCAGCGGAGCCGACACGCGCGCGTGCCGCTCACCGCCCGTGCCCTCCGGACGCAGTGGCGCCAGCGCCCGCGCGAACCGCTCCGACCAGGCCGGGGACACCGCGTCCACCGCGCCCAGCGCGCCCTGACCCACCGGGCCGCGCCCCTGGCCGCCCGACGCCACTCGCAGCAGCCGCAACGCCGTCGCCACGTCCCCGCCGAGCAGCGCCACCGCCCCGCACTCCCGGAACAGCGGCACCACCGCGCACGCCGCCTCGAACGTCTCCGTCACCGGCGACGACGGTGACGCCGCCGCCGTCTCCGCCAGGCACAGGACATGGACACCGGCCCGGGGCCCCTCCACCGACAGCCGCGCGAGCGCCTCCTGGAGCCCGGAACCGCCGGGGTCGCCGTCCACCACGACGACCGTGTACGGGCCTGGCACACCGCCCTCGCCGGCGTACGGCGTGTCCCTCGCCCAGGAAGGCCGGCTGGCCGCACCCCGGTCACCGTTTCCGTCGCCTCCGCGCGCGGGGACGTCGTACCCGACCGTGCCGTCCGCGAGCCGGTCCTCCAGTCGCCGGAGCAGTTCCTCCGTCCGCGCGGTGGCCTGTTCACGGTCGTAGGCGAGGAGGAGCCGGCAGTCCTGGCCGTGGCGCGGGCGGACGTGGGGGAGCCAGCCGAGCCAGGACCACTCGGCGATGCGGTCGCGCACCGGGCGTGCGCGGTCCGCGCTGATCAGGACGATCTCCAGGCCGTCCGGCGAGTGCAGCGCGGCCAGTTGGGCCAGCACCGCGCGGGCCAGCCCGGCCAGCCGGGGGCGCGGCCCGGCCAGGCCCAGCGCGCCCGCCTCGCGCAGATCGGCGGTCACGGGTACGGCGGGCAGCAGGCCGGAGCCGTCCGGCGCCGGACGGTCGGTCGTGCCCAGCCGGACCGTGAGCGCCTCGGGGTGGCCCGGCGAACGCTCCCACAGGCGCGGGCCCGGTCCCAGCGCGGTGAGCAGCAGCGCCGCCGGGTCCGGCCAGGTCTCCGGCGACGGGAAGGTGACGGTGGTGGCGGAGGCGTGGGCGGCTGAGGCGGCGTACGGGGATGTCCCGCGCGCGTGGGGCGCCTCGTCGCCGTACGGATCGATCCCGTCGATCCCACCTGGCTGCGGCTCGCCCTTGCCTCCGGCCAGCCGCCGTGCCCATGCGGAGAGGCCGCCGCGCCTGCGTGCGCCTTGTGCGGGGGTGTCGGTGCCGTGGAGCGGCGTGTTCCTGCGTCCGCCCACGGGGTCGTCCCCCGGGTCCGGATCGGGTCCGGGTCCGCCCGTCGCGGGGTCGTGCCCGCCCGCGTACCCGGTAGCGGCGTCGTCGTACGTCGCGGTGAAGTCCCCGCGCCCGTCCCGGACCGGACTTCCGGCGCCACTTCCGGCACCGCCGCCATAGCCCGGCGCCCCCGCGCGCGTGCCCGTCCCCAGCCCTGCCCCGTGCGTGTCGCCCGCGTTTCCGGCAGAAGGGCCACCGGGGCGTTCACCAGCGCGGTAGCCGCGCTCACCGCCAGAGGCCCCGCCCGGGAGCCTGCCCGAAGCTCCACCCGTCGATCCCCCCGCATCCCCACCCCGTCGGCGGTTCTCGATCCGAGGTGCCCCGCTCTGCCCCGGCACGATCGGCGGTGCCACGGGCGCGTGCTCCTGGGCGCCGGGGGAGTCCCATCCGGCCGGGGTATGCGTCACCGGGGTGTCACCGGCCCGGACGGCCGCCCCGGCGACGGGCGGCGCGCTCCCCACGCGTCCCGGAGCCGGCGTCCCGGGGTCCGGAGTCGTCGAGGGCGACACGCGCACGTACCCCTCCCCATCCGGCTCCGTGCGCAGCCGCGCGCCCGGTCCGCCCGGCGGAGCGATCCGCAGGGCCGACTCGCCTATCCGCAGCAGCGCGCCCGGCGCGAAACGCACCGCGCGCGTGCCGACCCGGCGGCCGTCCAGCACCGTGCCGTTCGTGGAGTCCAGGTCGGCGACCGCCGCGCGGCCGTCGGCGGCGAGGGTCACCGCGCAGTGCAGCCGGGAGACGTCCGGGTCGTCGAGGGGCACGTCGGCACCGGCGGAGCGGCCGACGGTGACCTGTCCGCCGTGCAGCAGATGGACGCCGCCCGCGTCCGGGCCCGCGATGACGTCCAGGCGGGCCGGGGCGTCGTCCAGCTCGGGATGCGGCTCGGGGTCGGCCGGGGCGCCCACGGACAGCACGGCGCCGTCGACCAACGGCGGCTCGCCCAGGGTGCAGCGCTGGGCGTCCAGTCGCTCCGCGCCCGCGAAGAGCACCACCGGACCGCGATCGGCGCCCGCCTCCCCCGCGACCGCCGACGCCAGGGCCGAGGCGACCGCCGACAGGGCCGTCCCGGCCGGTGCGGTGACCAGCACGTCGCAGCGCGCGGCGCGGCCACGGGCCTCGGAGGGCGGGCCGAGCGGGTCTACGACGGTCAGCCGGATCTGCATCGCCGTCAGCGGTCCCTTCTGCGCGGGCGCCCACGGGACGGGTCGGGCCGAACCGCGGTCCCCCACCGCGGACTTCCCCCCACCGCACGAGCACGTCGGCCAGTACTGACCCGCATCCTCGCACCTGCCACTGACAACGCGCCCGCCGCCCACCGTCAAGTGATCTTGATTGGTCGGCTCTGCCCGCAAAAGTGCCTGACCAATGCCCGGCCCTGGACCGATTGAGGTCGGCTTGGGACCGACTTGAGATCGGTCACGTCCGCCTTCGGCAACCAAGCGACCGACCCGAGCGTCTTTCCGTCGAACACGAGCGGGAATCTCCGTTCCTGACCGGGAATCTCCGTCGGGCCCCGCGAACCGTTCCGAGCACCACAACCGCGAACCGCTCCGAGCACCACAACCCGTGAACCGCTCCGAGCATCACACCCTCGAATCGCTCCGAGCACAGCCTCCATCCGCTCCGAGCACAGCCTCGAAACCGCTCAGAGCACAGCCTCGAAACCGCTCAGAGCCTCCATGACGACCGAACAAGACGACCATAGGACGACCACGCGACGACCTGACGACCACAGGACGCCGACCCGACCGACCTCCAGGCCGACCGGCCAGAGCACGCACGACAGCCCGGCGGCGGGCAGCGCGGCACTACAGTGGGTCGGAACACCCGTAGCACACCCCACCACGGTGTACGGACCAGGCAAGCAGGCAAGTAGCAGCCAGCAAGCAGCAGGGAGCGCATGACGTGCGGCCGGTAGGCAGCAAGTACCTCCTGGAGGAGCCGCTCGGACGCGGCGCCACGGGCACCGTCTGGCGCGCCCGCCAGCGTGAGACAGCGGGTGCCGAGGCGGCTGTGCCCGGCCAGCCCGGGGAGACCGTCGCGATCAAGGTCCTCAAGGAGGAGCTGGCCGGCGACCCGGACGTGGTGATGCGCTTCCTCAGGGAGCGCTCCGTGCTGCTCCGGCTCACCCACCCGAACATCGTCCGGGTGCGCGACCTGGTCGTCGAGGGCGATCTGCTGGCCCTGGTCATGGACCTGGTCGACGGCCCCGACCTGCACCGCTACCTGCGTGAGAACGGCCCGCTGACACCGGTCGCCGCGTCCCTGATGACCGCCCAGATCGCCGACGCGCTCGCCGCAAGCCACACCGACGGCGTGGTCCACCGCGACCTGAAGCCGGCCAACGTACTGCTCAAGCAGTACGACGCCCAGATGCACCCGATGCTGACCGACTTCGGCATCGCCCGGCTGGCCGACTCGCCCGGTCTCACCCGCACCCATGAATTCGTCGGCACGCCCGCGTACGTCGCGCCGGAGTCCGCAGAGGGCCGCCCGCAGACCTCCGCCGTCGACATCTACGGCGCCGGGATCCTGCTGTACGAGCTGGTCACGGGCCGTCCGCCGTTCTCCGGCGGCAGCGCGCTCGAAGTACTGCACCAGCACCTCAGCGCCGAGCCGCGCCGCCCCTCGACCGTTCCCGAACCGCTGTGGACGGTCATAGAGCGCTGCCTGCGCAAGAACCCCGACGAACGGCCCAGCGCCGTGAGCCTCGCGCGCGGGCTGCGCGCGGTCGCCGACGGCATCGGGGTGCACGCGAACTCGGCGCAGATCGCCGCCGCCGAGGGCGTCGCCGCGCTGCTCGCCCCGGACCCGTCCCCGGCGGCCGTGCCCGGCACGCCCGGCGCGGCGGACCCCACCCAGGTGCTGCCGCACAGCCCGGCGGGCGCCTACGACCCCGCCGCCGCGACCAGCGTGCTGCCGCACACCGGCGGCCCGTCCGGCGCCGCCGACCCCACCGCCGTACTCCCGAGCACCGGCGCGGCCGACCCGACGGCCGTCATGCCGCCGATGCCACCGAACCAGCCCGGCACCCCGCCGCAGGGCGATCAGCCGCACCCCTGGCAGAACCAGATGCGCGCCGCGCGGGACCGCAACGAACAGACGCAGGTCCAGTACCTCGACCCCAGCCAGGACCCGCTGCGCCGCCGCCCCCAGCGACAGGTCGCCCGCCCGCAGCAGCAGCCCCACCAGCAGCCTCACCAGCCACAGCCCCACCAGCAGCCTCACCAGCCACAGCCCCGGCCGCAACAGGCCCCGCCGCCCGGATACGGCTACCCCCAGCAGCACCAGCCCCAGCAGCAGCATCTGCCCCAGCACCAGCCTCAGCACCCACCCCAGCAGTACGCACCCCCGCCTCCCCAGCCACAGCAGCCCCAGCCGCAGCGGTACGCCCCGCCCTCCCCGCCGCAGCAGACCCGCCCGCCGCGCGAGCCGCGCCGGCGCAGCTCCAGCCCGATGCGGATCCCCGGCCTGGGCTGCCTCAAGGGCTGCCTCTTCACGGTCGTCATCCTCTTCGTGGCCGGCTGGCTGGTCTGGGAACTGAGCCCGTTGCAGGACTGGATCGGCACCGGCAAGGGTTACTGGGACCAGCTCACGGACTGGTTCACCGTGGTGACGGGCTGGATCGGCGACCTGGGCGGCGGCAGCTCGGGCTAGGACCGGTCGTCACCCTCCCCTCTGCCGGGCGACGCCAAGCAGAGGGGACTGTCGCCCGCCACACACTCTCGCCGTGCGGGCCCCCCTCTGGCGAACGCACCTGACGCCGCCCGCCCCGTCCCGCCCCCCGGCCCGGGCGCACAAGGGCAACGCGACAGACCCCAGGGCGACCGGCGAGAGCCCCGACGTCCCGCCACCGGCCCCAGCCTCGATTCCCGCCCCAACCCCCGGCCCCAACCCCGGCCACGCCTCCGCCACACACGAGTCCATCTCTTTATCGACATCTGGTGGGTGATTTCCGCCTCCGCGGTGAAGGTTGGCTCGTCGGACGCGTAGTTTTGGGCGACAACACGCGTCCGTAGGAGCAGTCTTGGCACGGAAGATCGGCAGCCGGTACACCGCGAACCAGATCCTGGGGCGGGGCAGCGCCGGCACGGTGTGGCTGGGCGAGGGGCCCGAGGGACCCGTCGCCATCAAGATGCTCCGCGAGGATCTCGCCTCCGACCAGGAGCTTGTCGGCCGCTTCGTCCAGGAGCGCACCGCGCTGCTCGGTCTGGAGCACCCGAACATCGTCTCGGTACGGGACCTCGTGGTCGACGGCAACGACCTCGCGCTGGTCATGGACCTGGTCCGCGGCACCGATCTGCGCACCCGGCTGGAGCGCGAGCGGCGGCTGGCCCCCGTGGCGGCCGTCGCGATCGTCGCGGACGTCGCGGAGGGCCTCGCGGCGGCGCACGCCTCCGGCGTCGTCCACCGTGACGTCAAGCCCGAGAACGTCCTGCTGGACATGCAGGGGCCGCTCGGCCCCGGTGGCTCGCACCGCGCGCTGCTGACCGACTTCGGCGTCGCCAAGCTGATCGACACCCCGCGCCGCACCCGCGCCACGAAGATCATCGGCACGCCGGACTATCTCGCCCCGGAGATCGTCGAGGGCCTGCCGCCGCGCGCGGCCGTCGACATCTACGCCCTCGCGACCGTCCTGTACGAGCTGCTGGCGGGCTTCACCCCGTTCGGCGGCGGCCACCCCGGCGCGGTGCTGCGCCGGCACGTCACGGAAACGGTCGTTCCGCTGCCGGGGATCCCCGAGGAACTGTGGCAGCTGATCGTCCAGTGCCTGGCGAAGGCCCCGGCGTCCAGGCTGCGCGCCTCGGAGCTGGCGGCGCGGTTGCACGAACAGCTGCCCTCGCTGGCGGGGCTGCCGCCGCTGGACGTGGACGAGCCGGACGCCGAGGCGGAGGAGCCGCCCGCGCCCGACCCGGCGGCGGATCGGCCGGCACCGGCCGCGCGGGAGCGCCGGGGCGCCGTACCGCTGGTCCCCGGCGCCAAGCCGGACTCCAACCGGGACACCCACACCTCGATGCGGGTACCGGCGCCCGACGAACTGGCGGGGGGCGCGCACGGTACGGCACGGGTGCCCAGGGCGCCGGGCGCGCCCCGGCCCGGTTCCGCGCGCAACCGGGTCGCCACACGCCGCCGCCGGGTCGCTCTGGGCGCGGCGGCCGTGGCGGTGGTCGCGGCGGTGGGTGTCGGTACGTGGCTGGCCACCGCCGACAGCGACGCCACCCCGGGCGACACCGAGCACTCGGCCCCCGCGACCCCTTGATCCTCCCCTCCTCCTCGGCCTCAACCACCAGCCCGTCCGGCGTTTGGGGACAAGGCCCCTTCAGTGCCGAAGGGGGGTCTGGGGGCGCCGCCCCCAGGTGCCCGCCGCCCCGGGCAGACCGGGCCCGTACGCCCGGCGCTGCTCTCCCGGCGGAGCCGTTACGCTGGGGTACGTGGCAGTCGTCGATATTTCCGAAGAGCTGAAGTCCCTCTCCTCGACCATGGAGTCGATCGAGGCCGTCCTGGACCTCGACAAGCTGAGGGCAGATATCGCCGTGCTTGAGGAGCAGGCGGCGGTGCCGTCCCTGTGGGACAACCCGGACGAGGCGCAGAAGATCACCAGCAAGCTCTCCCACCTCCAGGCCGAGGTCAGGAAGGCGGACACGCTGCGCGGGCGGATCGACGATCTTGCGGTGCTGTTCGAGATGGCCGACGAGGAGGACGACCCGGACACCCGCGCCGAGGCCGAGTCCGAGCTGACCGCGGTGCGCAAGGCGCTGGACGAGATGGAGGTCCGCACCCTGCTGTCCGGCGAGTACGACTCCCGTGAGGCGCTGGTGAACATCCGCGCGGAGGCCGGCGGCGTCGACGCGGCCGACTTCGCCGAGAAGCTCCAGCGCATGTACCTGCGCTGGGCGGAGCAGCGCGGATACAAGACGGAGATCTACGAGACGTCGTACGCCGAAGAGGCCGGCATCAAGTCGACCACCTTCGCCGTCCAGGTGCCGTACGCGTACGGCACGCTCTCCGTCGAGCAGGGCACGCACCGGCTGGTGCGGATCTCGCCCTTCGACAACCAGGGCCGCCGCCAGACCTCCTTCGCGGGTGTCGAGGTGCTCCCCGTGGTCGAGTCGTCCGACCATGTCGAGATCGACGAGTCCGAGCTGCGGATCGACGTCTACCGGTCCTCCGGACCCGGCGGCCAGGGCGTGAACACCACCGACTCGGCCGTGCGCATCACCCACCTGCCGACCGGCATCGTCGTCTCCTGCCAGAACGAGCGCTCGCAGATCCAGAACAAGGCCACGGCGATGAACGTCCTCCAGGCCAAGCTGCTGGAGCGGCGCCGCCAGGAGGAGCAGGCCAAGATGGACGCCCTCAAGGGCGACGGCGGCAATTCCTGGGGCAACCAGATGCGTTCGTACGTTCTGCACCCGTACCAAATGGTCAAGGATCTGCGGACCGAATTCGAAGTGGGCAATCCCGAGGCCGTGTTCAACGGCGAGATCCAGGGCTTCCTGGAGGCCGGGATTCGCTGGCGCAAGCAGCAGGAGAAGTAGCGTCGCGCGCGGCGCGCTTCTGAACGCCGCTTTGTCGACAAGGCAACTGCCGCCTTTCCGGTGGCAGTTGCCTTTCGTTTGCCCTCGATGTCTGGCTTTTACATCACACTCACACACCGCTCCGCCTGGCATTCACGCCGTATCAGGACATCGCGTACGCAACGGCCTTGACGTTGCTGTGAAAAATCGGAAGGGTGAATCGTGGCATGCGTTTTCTCTGGGGCGCATGTGAACTGGGGGTTCTCGCACAGCGACCCCTGTCGATCACGGCCCCGAGCGCCCGCCTCACGTGACGATGAACTGTGGACGATGAACTGCATGGGGGTAGCAACTACATGACGAAGAAGACACGGATGCGTGTCGCACGGGTGGCGGCGGGCGTCGTGATCGCCGCCGGTGCCTCGCTGACCGCCGCGGGGGTGGCCTCCGCGGCGGACGAGGAATGCGTGGTCGGTGTCCTGTGCGGCAGCAACGAGACGACGCCCCCGCCCGTGGACCCGACTCCGCCCGTGGACCCGACCCCGACGGACACGGGTCTCCCGACCGACCCGCCGGAGCCGACGGACGAGCCCACGGAGCCGACCGAGGAGCCCACGGAGCCCACGGAGGAGCCGACCACCGAGGAGCCCACGGAAGAGCCGACCGAGGAGCCGACGGAGCAGCCCACCGAGGACCCCGGTGACGACGGCGACGACAACGGCACCGGTGGGGGCGGCGGCGGTGACAACACCGACCTCAACGGTGGCTCCGGCCAGTCCGCGCAGAACCAGGGCACCTCGTCGCTGACCGACACCGGTACGCAGGTGCCGGCCGGCAGCACCGTCCCGCAGGGCGGTGGCGACGAGCTGGCCGAGACCGGCGCCATGGAGACCACCTTCCTGGTGATCGGCGCCGCGACCATGATCGTGGGCGGCGTCGGCTTCCGGGTGCTGCCGCGGCTGGTGGGCGGCCGTGGCGGTGCGGCGGCCTGATCATCGCCGCCTGAGCACCACCGCCGGTGACCACTGGTGACCGTTCGCGATCATCCGTGGCCACCGGTAACCGCTCGTGTGCGCCGAGCGTGCGCCATGTACGACGAAAGGGCCCCGAGCAGCTGCTCCCGGGCCGTTCGTACGGCTGTGGGTGAGGGTGGCGCGCGGGACGTTATGCGGCTGTTCGGTCCGTACCGTCTGTAAGTGTTCGGAGGTACCGTGAAGCGGCCC
>NZ_JBHYUG010000070.1:0-16406 GCF_042749375.1 Streptomyces sp. NPDC059477
TAAGAGACAGACCCTCCCCCCTTCGTCGTGCTTCGTCGTACCGTCAGCCGTCCATGGACTCCGCGAGGCTGCGCGGGCGCATGTCGGTCCAGTGGGTCTCCACGTACTCCACGCAGGACGGCCGGGACTCCGGCCCGTGGACCGTGCGCCAGCCGTCCGGCACCGCCACGAAGTCGGGCCACAGGCTGTGCTGGTTCTCGTCGTTGACCAGCACCAGGTAGGTGCCGTCGGGGTCCTCGAACGGGTTGCTCATCTCGATTCCTCTCCTTGTCGAAAACCTGGGGTGCCGCGGGTCCGGCGACCCGGGGTGCCGTGGCACCGGCCGGCCCGGTTCCACGGCACCCGATGTCATGTCACGGCCGAGAACGGCTCGCCCGCTCGACCAGCCCTTCCAGCGCGCGGAACCAGGTCTCGGCCAGGTCCCGCACGGTGTCCGCGGACAGCAGTCCCTCCGCGTACGACCAGTGCGCGGCCAGCACCGGACCGTCCGCCCGGTCCTCGGTCACCACGTTGATCTCCAGCGCGTGCCCCGCCCGCATCGCGCCCTCGGCGCCGATGTCCGCCGCGTCCTCCTCGGGCGCGTACGACCAGTCGGTGTCCTCGGGGATACCGAACCGGCCCAGATAGTTGAACTCGATCCGGGGCGGCTCGTGGCCCGCCAGCACCTCCCGGGTACCCGGGTCGAGGTGCCGCAGCAGGCCGAATCCGACGCCGTTCGCGGGCAGCGCCGCCAACTGCGCGCGCACCCGGCGCACGGCCTCCTCCGCCGCCGGGCCCCCGGCGAACGCGTCGGCCGCGGCGGCCGGGTCCAGTGGACCGGGGTCGAGCCGGACCGGGTAGACGCTGGTGAACCAGCCGACCGTACGGGACAGGTCGACGCTGTCGCCGCCGAGTTCCTCCTCGCGGCCGTGGCCCTCCAGGTCGACCAGCACGGAGGTGTCGGAGCCGCCGTGGCGGCGCCGCCAGTCCGCGAAGGCCAGGCCGAGGCCCGCGAGCAGGACGTCGTTGACGTCGGCGCCGAACGCGGCGGGCACGGAGGACAGCAGTGGCCCGGTCCGCTCGGCCGGCAGGCGCAGGGCGATCTCCCGGACGGCCGAGACGGTGTCCCGGTCGGGGTCGGGCGCGCGCAGCAGCGGGAACGGCTCGGTGCCGCCGTCCAGGACGGCCTGCCACACCGGGAGTTCCGCCTCGCGCGCCGGGTCTTGGGCCAGCTCCGTGAGCAGCCGGGACCAGGTGGCGAACGAGGTCTCCACGGGCGCGAGCCGTACCGGCCGCCCGGCGGACACGTCCTGCCAGGCCGCCACCAGATCCGGCAGCAGCACCCGCCACGACACGCCGTCGACGACCAGGTGGTGGGCCAGCAGCAGCAGTCGGCCGGGAGCCTCGCCCGCGTCGCACCACACCGCCCGGACCATCACCCCGGCGTCCGGGTCCAGCGATGCCCGCGCCGCGTGCGCCCGTTCCCGGACCACCGCCTCCAGCGCCCGCGCGTCCAGGCCGGTGACGTCCACCCGCTCGATCCAGCCGGCCGCGTCGACCGCCCCGGCGGGCGGCACGTGCAGCGACCAGTCCTCGGCGGATTCCCGCGAGGGCCGGACCAGGGTGGCCCGCAGCAGATCGTGCCGGTCGGCCAGCGCCTGGAGCACCGCCGTCAGACCGGGCAGATCCAGCGCGGCCGGGGTGCGCACCAGAGCCGACTGGTGGTACGAGGCGACGGGGCCGCCCAGTTCCCGCAGCCAGTGCATGACCGGGGTGAACGCGATCGTGCCCGTGCCGTCGTCCTGCGGGCGCGGCGCCGAGGCGTCCGTGTGCTCGGCGACCGCCGCGAGCGCCGCCACCGTGCGGTGCCGGAACACCAGCCGCGGGGTGATCCGCAGGCCCGCCGCGCGGGCCCGGCCCACCAGTTGCATCGCGACGATGCTGTCCCCGCCGAGGACGAAGAAGTCGTCGTCCACGCCGATCCGCTCCAGCCCCAGCACCTGGGTGAAGACCGCGGCGAGCGCCTTCTCCATGGGCGTCTCGGGCGCCCGCCCCACGGAGAGGGCGGTGAAGTCGGGCGCGGGCAGCGCGGCCCGGTCCAGCTTGCCGTTGGCGAGCTGCGGGAACCGGTCCAGGACCAGCACCGCCGCCGGGACCATGTGGTCCGGCAGCCGCCCGCCGACATGGGCGCGCAGTCCCGCCGGGTCCGGTGCCGTGCCGGGCGCCGGGACGACGTACGCCACCAGCTGCTTGCGCGGACCGTCCTCGCGGACCGTCACCAGAGCCTGGGCGACCGATGGATGAGCGGTCAGCGCGGACTCGATCTCGGCGGGCTCGATGCGGAAACCACGGATCTTGACCTGGTCGTCGGCCCGGCCCAGGTAGTCGATCCGGCCGTCGGCGCTCCAGCGGGCCAGGTCCCCGGTGCGGTACAGCCGCGAGCCGGACGGGCCGAAGGGGTCGGCCACGAACCGTTCGGCGGTCTGGCCGGGTGCGCCCAGATAGCCGCGGGCCAGCCCACCGCCCGCCAGATACAGCTCGCCGGTCACGCCGGGCGGCACCGGTTGCAGCAGGCCGTCCAGGACGTATGCCCGGGTTCCGGCCACCGGGCGGCCCACCAGCGGGCGTTCGCTGTCGCGGACCCGGGCCACCAAGGCGTCCACGGTGGACTCGGTCGGGCCGTAGAGGTTGAACGCCTCGGTGGCGCGCAGCCCGGCGAGCCGCTGCCAGAGCGCGAGCGGGACGGCCTCGCCGCCCACGCCGACCACCGCGAGCGGGCAGTCGTCGCCCGCCAGCAGGCCGCCGTCCGCCAGCTGTGTGAACAGCGACGGGGTGACCTCCAGGAAGTCGAAGCGGTGCTCGCGCACGGCCGCCGCGAGGAGTTCGGCGTCGCGCCGCACCTCCTCGGACACGATGTGCACACAGTGTCCGTCCAGCAGCCACAGCTGCGGCTGCCAGGAGGCGTCGAAGAAGAACGACCAGGCGTGCCCGGCCCGCAGATGCCGCCGCCCGGTCGCCTCGATCGCCGGGGCGTAGAGGGTCTCGCGGTGGCTGTGGAAGAGATTGCCGAGCGTCTCATGGGTGATCACCACACCCTTGGGGCGTCCTGTGGAGCCCGAGGTGTAGATGACATACGCCGGATGGCGGGGCGTCAGCGGGCCCGTCCGGTCGGCGTCCGTGAGGGCGTCCGCGTCCTGGGCGGCGATCTCGGCGGCCGTGTCCGGGGAGTCCAGCACCAGCAGGGGCGCACCCGACGGCAGCCCGGGGGCGAGCGCGCAGGTCGTCAGCGTCAGCACCGGACCCGCGTCGGCCAGCACCTCCGCCGTGCGCTCCCCGGGCGCGTCCGGGTCGAGCGGCAGATAACCGGCGCCCGCCTTGTGCACCGCGAGCACGGCCACCAGGAAGCGCGCGGTACGCGGCAGCGCCAGCGCCACGAACCGCTCCGGGCCCGCCCCGTGCCCGACCAGCACCCGGGCCAGCCGGTTGGCCTCCGCGTCCAGTTCCGCGAAGCTCAGCTCCAGGCCGTCCGAGGCGACCGCGGGCAGCTCCGGATGGCGGCGCACCCGCTCCTCGAACAGCGCGGGCACGGTCGTCGGCGCGGCGAGCGCGGGCCGGGCGTACCGGCCGCCGGTCAGCTCCCGCCGCTCCTCGGCGCCGAGGATGTCGATCCGCCCCAGCGACACGTCCGGGTCGGCGGTCACCGCCCGCAGAATCCGGCGCAGCCGGTCCGCGAACGACCGGGCCGTTGCGTGGTCGAACAGATCGGCGCTGTACTCCAGCACCCCGTCCACCCCGGCGCCGTCGGCGCGCGCCACGAAGTCGAAGGACAGATCGAACTTGGCCGTCGTGTGGCCCACGTCGTCCCGCACCGACCGCAGCCCGGGCAGCAGCTCCGCCTCGCCCTCCCCGGCCGCCAGATACACCACCATCACCTGGAACAGCGGATGCCGGGCCAGCGAGCGCGCCGGGTTGAGGACCTCCACCAGTCGTTCGAACGGCACGTCCTGATGGTCGAACGCCGCCAGATCGGCTTCCCGCACCCGGGCCAGCAGCTCCCGGAAGGCCGGATCGCCGGAGACGTCCGTGCGCAGGACGAGCGTGTTGAGGAAGAACCCGACCAGGTCCTCAAGGGCCGCGTCGCTGCGGCCGGAGATCGGGCTGCCGAGCGGGATGTCGTCCCCGGCGCCCAGCCGGTGCAGCAGCGCCGCCACCGCGCTCTGGAGCACCATGAAGACCGTCACGCCGTGGTCGCGCGCCAGCCGCTCCAGACCCGCCGCGAGATCCGCGTCCAGCGACAGGTCCGCCGCGCCGCCCCGGTAGCTCGCCTCCAGCGGGCGCGGCCGGTCCAGCGGCAGCGTCAGCTCCTCGGGCAGCCCCGCCAGCGCCCCCCGCCAGTACGCGACCTGCCGCGCCGCCAGGCTCCCGGGGTCCGACTCGTCGCCCAGCACCTCCCGCTGCCACAGCGTGTAGTCGGCGTACTGGACCGGCAGCGGCTCCCACTCGGGCGCCCGCCCGGCCGTCCGGGCCGCGTAGGCCAGCGCCAGATCCCGGTGCAGCGGCCCCTCCGACCACTCGTCCCCGGCGATGTGGTGCAGCAGGATCAGCAGCGTCCAGTCCTGCTCACCGGTGCGGAACACATGCACCCGCAGCGGGGGTTCACGATCCAGCGCGAACCCGTACGCCCCGGCCTCGGCCAGCCGCTCCGCGAGCCGCTCCCCGGCCACGTCCGCCACCTCGAAGGGGACGCTCACCTCGGGCAGCACCAGCTGACGGGCCCGGCCGTCCTCGTCCGGGAACACCGTCCGCAGCGTCTCGTGCCGGGCGGCCAGATCCTGCACCGCCGCCCGCAGCGCCCCGACGTCCAACGCGCCGGTCAGCCGGAACGCGGAGGGGATGTTGTACGTCGCACTGGGCCCCTCCAGCTGATAGAGCACCCAGAGCCGCTGCTGGGCGGAGGACAGCGGCAGCAGCTCGGGCCGCACCCGGACCGAGGGCGCCGGACGGCTGCCGGACCCGCCCTCGGTGAGACGTTCCGCCAGCCCGGCCACCGTCGGCGCGTCGAAGACCGTCCGCAGCGACACCTCCGTGCCGAAGGCCCGCCGGACGCCCGCGACCAGCCGCACCGCGAGCAGCGAATGACCGCCGAGCGCGAAGAAGTCGTCGTCCACACCGACGCGCTCCACGCCGAGGGTCTCCTCGAACAGGGCGGACAGGATGTCCTCGCGCGGGGTGCGCGGCCCGTTCGCCGCCGACCCGGTGAACGCGGGGGCGGGCAGGGCACGGCGGTCCAGCTTGCCGTTGGGGGTGAGCGGCAGCCCCGCCAGGGTGACGAAGGCCGCCGGGACCAGGTGCTCGGGCAGCACGGCGGCGGTGTGGCGGCGCAGCTCCACCGGATCGGGCTCCTGCCCGGCGGCGGGGACGACATACGCCACCAGCCGCTCCTCGCGCGCGACGACCACGGCGTGGGCGACGCCCTCGTGCCGGGCGAGGACGGCCGCGGTCTCGCCGGGCTCGATCCGCACCCCGCGGATCTTGACCTGGTCGTCGGTGCGGCCGAGGAAGTCGAGCGTGCCCCCGGCGGTCCAGCGGGCCAGGTCGCCGGTGCGGTACATCCGGGTCCCGGGCGGGCCGTACGGGTCGGCGACGAACCGCTCGGCCGTCAGCCCGGGCCGGTCCAGATAGCCCCTCGCGAGCTGGACGCCCGCCAGATACAGCTCCCCGGCGACCCCGGGCGGCACCGGCCGCAGCGCCGCGTCCAGCACCAGCACCCGCGTGTTCCACACCGGGCGGCCGATCACCACCCGCCCGGCCCCGCGCTCCACCTCGATCGCCGTGACGTCCACGGACGCCTCCGTCGGCCCGTACAGGTTGTGCAGTTCGGCGGGCAGCACCTCGTGGAACCGCCGGGCCACCGCCACCGGCAGGGCCTCACCGCTGCACATCACCCGGCGCAGCCCGGTGCACCGCGCGGCGGCCTCCTCCGCCAGGAACGCCTGGAGCATCGACGGCACGAAGTGCGCGGTCGTGACGCCCTGTTCCCGGATCAGCGCGGCCAGATACGCCGGGTCCCGATGGCCGTCGGGCCGGGCGACGACCAGCGCCGCCCCGGTGATCAGCGGCCAGAAGAACTCCCACACCGACACATCGAACCCGGCCGGTGTCTTCTGGAGCACCCGGTCCTCAGGCGTGAGCCCATAGGTGTCCTGCATCCACAGCAGCCGGTTGACGATGCCCTCCTGCGGCACGACCACCCCCTTCGGGCGCCCCGTCGAGCCGGACGTGTACAGCACATAGGCGGGCTGCGCGGGATCGTACGAGGACGGCAGCGCGCCCTCCGGTCCCTCGGGCAGCGCCCCGCTCACCACGCACACCGGACGGGCCTCCGCCAGCATCAGGTCCCGGCGCTCGTCCGGCTGGCCGGGATCGAGCGGCAGATAGGCGCCGCCCGCCCGGTGCACCGCCAGCAGCGCCACCACCAGGTCCACCGAACGCGGCAGCGCCACCGCCACCGTCCGCCCGGCCCGCACCCCGGCCCCGGCGAGCACCCGCGCGGTCCGCTCCACCCGCGCGTCCAGCTCCGCGTACGTCAGCCGCTGAGCGCCGGACACCAGCGCCACGGCGTCGGGCGTGCGGGCCGCCTGCGCCGCGAACAGCTCCGGCAGGGTCATGTCCGGGACGGCACGCGCGGTGTCGTTCCAGCGCACCAGGACCGCGTCCCGCTCCTTTGCGTCCAGGACCTCCAGCTCCCGTACCGGACGGTCCGGTTCGGCGGCCACCCGCGCCAGCAGCCGCGCCAGCCGGCCGGCCGTGCGCTGGGCCGTCGAGGCGTCGTAGAGGTCGGCCGCGTACTCCAGGAGCAGCGTGAGCCGGCCCGCCTCGTCGACGAAGGTGAAGTGCAGATCGAACTTGGCCGCCCCGGTGTCCATGTCGAACCACTCGGTGTCCAGCCCCAGCACATCCGGGTCGCCGTCGGGCCGCCAGTGGTAGCCCAGCATGACCTGGAACAGCGGGTTGCGGCCCGCCACCCGGGGCGGATTGACCGCCTCCACCACCTGGTCGAAGGGCAGGTCCTGCCGCTCGAACGCCTCCAGCGCCGCTTCCCGCACCCGGCCCAGCAGCCCCCGGAACGAGGGCGCCCCGGACAGATCGGTGCGCAGCACCAGCGTGTTGACGAAGAAGCCGACCAGCTCGTCCAGGGCGTCGTCCGTACGGCCCGCGATGGGCGAGCCGAGCGGGATGTCGTCCCCGGCGCCCAGCCGGTGCAACAGCGCCGCCGTGGCCGCCTGGAACACCATGAACATGCTGGTGCCGGTGGCCGAGGACAGCTCACGCAGCGCCGCCGCGACCTCCGCGTCCAGCTCCAGCCGGACCTTCCCGCCGCGCCCGGTGGGCCGCTCGGGACGGGCCCGGTCGGCGGGCAGCGCCAGCTCCTCCGGCAGGTCCCGCAGGACGCCGGTCCAGTGGGCCAGCTGCTCCGCGCCGACCTGGCCGAGCAGCGTCTCCTGCCACAGCGTGTAGTCGGCGTACTGCACGGGCAGCGCTGCCCACCCGGGCGTCCGGCCCGCGCGACGGGCCGCGTAGGCGGTGGTGAGGTCGGCGAGGAACGGCCGGTCCGACCACTCGTCGGTGGCGATGTGATGCAGCACCAGCGCCACCACCTGGTCCCGCGCGTCCAGCCGGAACACCTCGGCCCGCACCGGAAGTTCGGCGCCCAGATCGAACGGCCGCCGCTGCGCCGCCTCGATCAGCCCGGCCAGCTCCGCCTCCGCGCAGTCCACGACCCGGAACTCCGGCGCGACCTCGCCCGGCCCCGCGATCCACTGGTACGGCTCGCCGTCCTCCTCCGGGAAACGCGTCCGCAACGCCTCGTGACGGTCGGCGACATCCATGAGCGCCGCCCGCAGCGCGTCGACGTCGAGACGCCCGCGCAACCGCACCACCAGCGGGAAGTTGTACGCGACCCCGCCGCTGTCGATCCGCTCCACCAGCCACAGCCGCCGCTGCGCCGCCGACAGCGGGACACGGGCGGGCCGCTCGGCCGCCACCAGCGCCGGACGCGCGGGACGGCCACTCTCCGCGCGCACCGCCAGCGCCTCCGGCGTCGGTGCCTCGAACAGATCACGGATCGCCAGCTCGGCGCCCAGCTCGGTGCGGGCCCGGCTGATCAGCCGGGTCGCGAGCAGCGAATGACCGCCCAGGTCGAAGAAGTTGTCCTCCGCGCCCGTACGCGGCAGCCCCAGCACCTCCGCGAAGAGCCGGCACAGCACCTCCTCGACCGGCGTGCGCGGCCCGCGCCCCGCCGACAGCGCCACCGCCGGTTCGGCGTCCGGCAGCGCGCGGGCGTCGAGCTTGCCGTTGTCGTTCATCGGCAGCCCCGGCAGCACCACGAACGCCGCCGGGACCATATAGCCGGGCAGCCGCCGCCCCAGGTCCTCCCGCAGCCGCCGGACGAGCGCGCTGTCCCCGCGCGAGGCCGTCGGGGTGTTCGCGTACGGCTCCTCACCGCGCCCGGGCCGGGCCCGGTGCAGACCGGACGTAAGGCCGGGCCGGTCCGCCGGGACGAACACCGCGTCGAAGAACCCGGGCTCGTCCGACCAGGTGGTCAGCGCCCGGTATCCGTGCTCGGCCGCCAGCCGCCGTACGTCGTCCGGCTCCACGCCCGCCTCCGGGACCGGGCCGGAGTCCAGCGCCCGCAGCTCGGCGAGGTCGGCGGCCGTGCGCGCGTCCGGGATGCGGCACACCCGCAGCGGGCCGGTGCCGTCCAGATGGCCGGACAGCTCGGCGCCCCAGGGCAGTTCGGGGGCGTCGGCGACCGCCACGGCGTCCGCCGGGTCGGCGTACAGCACGACGTCGTACCGGTAGCGGGTCAGCTCGTTGTGATGCCGCCCGGCCTTGGTGCGCAGTTCGACGCCCACCCCGAGGGTGGCGAACCAGTCGGGGTCGACCAGGAGTTCCTTCTCCAGGGCCAGGCCACGCTCCACCGCCCGGCGCAGCGCCTCCCGGTCGGTGCCGGCGCCCGCGCGGGCGCGCTGGATGCCGGTCTGGAAGACCCGGGCCTGCCGCAGATCGCGCACGTCCCCGAGGAACAGGGCGCCGCCCGGCGCGAGCAGGCCCAGCGCACCCCGGATCACCTGGCGCAGATGGTCCAGGCTGGGGAAGTACTGGATGACCGAGTTGATGACGACGGTGTCGAAGTACCCGGCCGGCAGTCCGTCCGTCACCTCGGCGCCCTGGCAGCGCAGTTCCACCTTGGCCGCCAGCTCCGCGTCCGCCTGGATCTCCGCGCTCAGCTTGGCGATCACCGGGGCGGCGAAGTCGGTCGCCCAGTACGCCTCGGCCTCCGGGGCCAGCCGGGACAGCAGCAGACCCGAACCGACGCCGATCTCCAGCACCCGGCGGGGCCGCAGCTCGCCGATCCGCTCGATGGTGGCCTCGCGCCACTCCCGCATGTGCTCCACCGGGATCGGCGCACCGTCGTAGGAGCTGTCCCAGCCCGCGAAGTCCTCCGTGAACAGGGCGGTGCCGATCTCGCTGTACTCGGCGGAGTAGATGTCCCGCCACTCCCCGATCTGGTCCCGCTCGGCTGCCCGGCGGGCCTCGGCGTCCGGCTCGGCGGGCACGACATATCCGACGAGCCGCTGGGTGCCGGGCGCCGCCGTGTCGTCGCGGGCGAGCACGGCCGCCTGGGACACCTCCGGGTGCTGCGCCAGGACCGTCTCGATCTCGCCCAGCTCCACCCGGTACCCACGGATCTTCACCTGGTCGTCGGTGCGGCCCAGGAAGTCCAGATTGCCGTCCGGCCGCCGCCGTACCAGGTCGCCCGTGCGGTACATCCGCTCACCGGGCAGCCCGTACGGATCGGCCACGAACCGCTCGCCGGTCAGCCCCGGCCGCTCCAGATAGCCGCGCGCCAGACCGACACCCGCGATGTACAGCTCACCCGCCACCCCGTCCGGCACCGGCCGCAGCCAGGTGTCCAGGATGCGCGCCCGGGTGGCCCGGATGGGCCGTCCGACCGTCGGCGTGGCACTGTCGTCGGTGCCGCCGCCGAGGGTGTTGATCGTGTACTCGGTCGGCCCGTACAGGTTGTAGCCGTACGTCCCCTCGGTGTCCCGCAGGGTGTTCCACACCGTCTCGGTGACCGCCTCGCCGCCCAGCAGCACCAGCGGCGGCCGGTGCCCCTCCAGCAGGCCCTCCTCGATGAGGAGATGGGCGTACGTCGGGGTCACGTTCACCACGTCGACGCGGTGCTCCTCGCAGTACGCCACCAGCGCGGTCGCGTCCCGCCGCAGTTCCTCGTCACAGATGTGCACCTCGTGGCCCTCGACCAGCCACAACAGCTCCTCCCACGACATGTCGAACGCGAACGACACGGTGTGCGCGATCCGCAGCCGCCGCCCGCCCGCCGCCGCGATCGCCGGGGCGAAGATCTCCTTCTGATGGTTCAGCTGCATGTTCGTCAGCCCGGCGTACGGCGTCACCACACCCTTGGGACGGCCCGTGGAACCGGACGTGTAGATCACGTACGCCGGGTGGTCCAGGCTGAACGACACCTCCACGGCCGCCTCGGACAGCCCCGCCAGCTCCGCGACCGTCCCCGCGTCGTCCAGCAGCACCCTCGGCGTGTCCCCGGTCAGCGTGCGCGACACGGCCGCCGTCGACAGCAGGAGCAGCGGACGGGCGTCGGCCAGCATGGACGACAGCCGCTCGGCCGGATGGTCCAGCTCCAGCGGCAGATACGCGGCCCCGGTGCGCAGCACCGCGAACAGCGCCACCACCATGTCGATCGACCGGGGCAGCCCCAGCGCCACCACCCGCTCCGGCCCGGCCCCTCGCGCGATCAGCAGCCGCGCCATCCGGTTGCAGGCCGCGTCGAGTTCGGCGTACGTCACCGTCCGCGCCCCGAACACCAGCGCGGTCGCGTCGGGCGTACGGGCCGCCTGGGCCGCCAGCAGATCGGCCACCGTCTCGTGCGGCACCGGCTGCCGCTGCCCGGCGTCCTCGCGGGCCAGCGCGGCGGCCTCGGCGGGCAGCAGCGCGTCCAGCGACCCCACGGCCGCCGACGGATCGGCGACCAGCCGCCCGACCAGCAGCACGAACCGGTCCAGGAGCGCCCGGGCGTACGGCCCGTCCAGCAGGTCCGGCCGGTAGGCGAGGGTCACCCGGACCCGCTCGCCCGGCGTGATCACCAGGTTCGCCGGGTAGTGCGTGGCGTCCACATTGGCCACGGCCGTGGCCCCGTGCCGCTCCCGCAGCTCCGCGAGCCGCTCGTCGCTGTCGGCGTTGCGCAGCACGAACAGCGTGTCGAACAGCCGCCGGTGCCCGGTCTCCGCCTGGAGCACCCCGAGCCCCAGATGCTCGTACGGCATCACCGCGAGCCGCTCGCCCTGCACCCGCCGCAGCAGGTCCAGCACGGGCTCGCGCGGGTCGAAGGCGATCCGGGCGGGGACGGTGTTGAGGAACATGCCGATCACGTTCTCGACATCCGGCACCTCGCTCGGCCGGCCCGCGACGGTCGTGCCGAACGCGATGTCGGTCCGGCCCGTCACCCCCGCCAGCACCAGCCCCCAGGCCGCGTTGAGCACGGTGTTGAGGGTCAGCCCGTGCCGCCGCGCGGTCTCCCGCAGCCGCCCGGCCACCGCCGCGTCGAGCACCGCGTCCAGCTGGACCGGGATCACCGGTTCCAGCCCCCGGTCCTGCACCGCGGGAACCAGCAGCGTCGGTTCCTCGAAACCGGCCAGCGCCGCACCCCACGCCCGGGTCGCCGACCCGTCGTCCTGCCGCTCCAGCCAGCTCAGATAGTCCCGGTACGCACCGGGCTGCGCGAGCCCCGCCGGGTCACCGCCGCTCTCGTACAGCGCGAAGAGCTGGTCCAGGAACAGCCAGGCCGACCAGCCGTCCCACAGGATCAGATGACGGCCGATCACCAGCCGGTCGCCGCGCCCGGCACCGAGCCGCACCAGCAGCATCCGGAACAGCAGGGGACGGGACAGGTCGAAGCGGCGGGAGCGCTCCTCGTCCAGCAGTTCCCGCAGCCGCCGGTCCTGCTCGTCGGGGGCGAGGCCCGACAGATCCGCCTCGGTCAGCGGGATCTCGGCGCCGTCCCCGGCCACGATGAACTGCACCGGCTGGCGCAGCCCCTCGCTGGTGAACCCGGCCCGCAGGCTCGGATGACGCGCCAGCAGGGTGCGGGTGGCCGCCAGCAGCCGCCCGGTGTCCACCGGTTCGGCGAAGTCGAACGACTCGTGGACCGTGTAGACGTCGAGCGCCCCGTCGTCGTACGTGGAGTGGAAGAACAGCCCCTCCTGGAGGGGCGCGAGCGGCCACACGTCCTCGATCCGGCCGGGCGCCAGCCGCTCGACGCGCCCGCGCTCCTCGTCGCTGAGCGCGAACTCCGAGACGGGGGCGGCGCTCTCCTCGCTGACGGCGGCGGCCGTCGCGAGGGCGGCGGGCGTGCGGTGCTCGAAGACATCGCGCGGATCGACCGCGAGACCCGCCCGGCGGGCCCGGCTGGACACCGCGATGGAGCTGATGCTGTCGCCGCCGAGCAGGAAGAAGTCGTCGTCGGCCCCGATGTCCGGGAGCTTCAGCACGGCACCGAAGATCTCCGTCAGCACCTGCTCACGCGGGCTCCGCGGGGCCCGCGCGGCGGCCCGTACGGCCTGGGGAGCGGGCAGCGCGGCCCGGTCCAGCTTGCCGCTCGGGGTGAGCGGCAGCGCGTCGAGCACCACCCACGCGCCGGGCACCATGGGCGCGGGCAGCCGGTCCGTCAGCGCCTCGCGCAGCTCCGTCGCCTCGGCGGGCACGGCCAGCACCAGATACGCCACGAGCGTGTCGTCCCGCACGGTGACCGCCGCCTGCGCGACCTGGGGCAGCCCGGTCAGCGCGGCCTCGATCTCGCCCGGCTCGATCCGGTTGCCGCGCAGCTTGACCTGCCGGTCGGTGCGGCCCAGATACTCGATCACCCCGTCCGCCCGGCGCCGCACCAGGTCCCCGGTCCGGTACATCCGCCCGCCGCGCGGGCCGTACGGGTCGGCCGTGAACCGCTCGGCGGTCAGCGCCGCCCGCGCGTGATAGCCCCGCGCCAGCTGCACACCCGTCAGATACAGCTCACCGGGCACCCCGTCGGGCACCGGCCGCAGGCAGGAGTCGAGCACCCGCAGCCCGGTGTTCCACACCGGCCGCCCGATCGCCACCGACGTGCCCTGGTCCCCTTCCTCGGGGTCGTGGGGGTGGAAGGTGACATCGACGGCCGCCTCGGTCGGGCCGTACAGATTGTGCAGCGGTACGCCGGTCAGTTCCCGCCAGCGCCGCGCGGCGCCCGTGGGCAGCGCCTCGCCGCTGCTGAACACCCGGCGCAGCGACGCCGCCCAGGCCGGGTCGGCACGCACCTCGTCGTGGTGGAGGAACGCCTCCAGCATCGACGGCACGAAGTGCAGGGTGGTGATCCGCTCGCGCCGGACCAGTTCGGCGAGATACGCCGGGTCCCGGTGGCCGTCGGGCCGGGCGAGGACCACGGCGGCGCCCTCCAGGAGCGGCCAGAAGAACTCCCAGACGGAGACATCGAAACTGGACGGCGTCTTCTGGAGCACCCGGTCGTCCCCGCGCAGCCCGTACGCGCCCTGCATCCACGCCAGCCGGTTGCCGATCGCCCGGTGGGTGACGATCACGCCCTTGGGGCGGCCGGTGGAGCCGGAGGTGTAGATGAGGTAGGCGGGGTCGTCGGGGTGGGTGGCGCGGGTGGGGCGGAGGGGAATGGGCTGGGGTCCATGGTCCTCCCCGTCGAGCAGCAGGACGGCCGTGTCCGGTGACGTGGGCAGCCGGTGCGCGCTGTCGCCGAGCGCGATGACCGTGCGGGCCCCCGAGTCGGCGAGCATGTGGGCCACCCGGTCCGCCGGGTAGTCCAGGTCGAGCGGCAGATAGGCCGCCCCGGACCTGAGCACGCCCAGCAGGGCGACCATCAGCTCCGCCGAACGCGGCACGGCGACGCCGACGAACGCGCCGGGACCCGTGCCCCGGGCACGCAGCCGCTCCGCGAGTTGCCCGGCGCGGGCGTCGAGTTCGGCGTACGTGAGCCGCTGACCGGCGTGGACGACGGCGAGGGCGTCCGGCGTGCGGGCGACCTGGGCCGCGAACGCCTCGGCCAGGGTGGTCGCCGGGACCGGGCGGTCCTCGCCCGCCGGATGCGCGGTGAGCGCCTCGTCGGGGGTGAGCAGGTCGACCGAGGCGGCGGTGCGGGACGGGTCGGCGGCGATGGCCGCCAGGATCCGGGTCAGCCGGTCGGCCAGCGCGCGGGCGGCGCTGCCGTCGACGCGGTCCGTGTGGTGCTTGAGCCGCAGATCGAGGCGGCGGCCGGGCCTGACGACCAGGGCGAGGGGATAGTGCACGGTGTCGTGGAAGGTGTCGCCGGTGATCCGGATCCGGCCCGCCGGGTCCGTGAGGCCGGTCGCGGCGGGATAGTTCTCGAACACCACGAGGGTGTCGAAGAGTTCGCCCCGGCCCGCGTGGCCCGACAGCCGCTGGATCTCCGCCAGCCCCAGATGCTGGTGGTCCAGCAGCCGGGCCTGTTCCTCCTGGAGCCGGGTCAGCAGATCGGCGAGCGGGGTGGCGGGCGTCCAGCGGAAGCGGGTCGGCAGGGTGTTGATGAACAGGCCCACCATCGAGGCGATGCCGTCCACCTCGCTGTCCCGGCCGGACACCGTCGTACCGAACACCACGTCGTCACGGCCCGTCAGCCGCCCCAGCAGCAGCCCCCAGGCCGTCTGCACGACCGTGCCGAGAGTGACCCCGTGCGCGCGGGCCCGCTCGGCGAGCCGGGCGGTGATCTCCTCGTCCAGCTCCACCCTGACCTGCGCCGGACGGGCCGCGGTGCCGTCGGCCGGGGTGTCCACCAGCCGGGTCGGCTCGTCCAGCCCGGCCAGCGCGGTGCGCCACACGGCGTGCGCCGCGTCCTCGCCCCGCGTCTGCCGGGTGCTCAGGCGGCGCAGGAAGTCGCGGTACGGGGTGACCGGCGCCAGGGCGGGGGTGTCCGTGCCGTAGCAGGCCATCAGCTCGCGGTGCAGCACCGGCAGCGACCAGCCGTCGGCCACGATGTGATGGAAGGTCAGCACCAGCCGGCTGTGGCCCGCGTCCAGCCGGACCAGGGTGCAGCGCAGCAGCGGAGGCGCGCCCAGGTCGAAGCGCGCCGCGCGTTCCTCCGCCGCCACGGCGTCGCTCAGGGCGGGCCGCAGGGCGTCGTCCCGGGTGGACAGGTCGACCTCGCGCCAGGGGAGTTCGGCGCCCTCGGTGATGATCTGGACCGGCGTGCCGTCGGGGCGGGCGCGGAAGGCGGCGCGCAGGGGTGCGTGCCGGTCCAGCAGCCGCTGGGCCGCCTGGCGCAGGGCCGGGCCGTCGACCGGGCCCGCCAGCTCCAGGACCTGCTGGACGACATAGGCGTCGGCGCCGGTCAGGGCGTGGAAGTAGAAGCCCTGCTGGAGCGGGGTGAGCGGCAGCAGTTCGGCGACGGTGAGCGGCCGGGTGCCCTGGATCTCGGCGAGTTCGGCCGCGCCGAGCGCGATCAGGGGCTGGTCGGCGCCGGGCGCCCGCTCCTCCGTACGGTCCGTGGCGGCCCGGGCCAGGGCCTCGGCCGTGCGGTGCCGGAACACGTCCCGGGCGGTCAGTCGCAGGCCCGATTCGCGGGCCCGGATGAGGAGCTGGATGGCGCTGATGCTGTCGCCGCCGAGCGCGAGGAAGTCGTCCTCGGCGGTCACCGAGTCCAGCCGCAGCACCTCGGCGTACAGCGCGCACAGCAGCTTCTCGCGCGGGGTGCGCGGGGGGCGGCCGGAGCTGAGCGCCGCGTAGTCGGGCGCGGGCAGCGCGCGGGCGTCGATCTTGCCGCTGGGGGTGACGGGCAGCGCGTGCAGCGGCACGAACGCCGACGGCACCATGTGGTCCGGCAGCCACTCCGCCGCGTGCGCGCGCAGGGTCCGCATCAGGGCGGCCGGGTCCCGGAAGGGCGCGGGTCGGTTGGCGTGCGGGAAGACGCCGGAGGGCCGGTAGGCGCCGACCGGCGGGGCGTCCAGGGCGAGCAGGGCGTCGAAGGAGCCGTCGTCGGCGCCGCCGGTCCAGGTCAGCGCCGCGTGGTAGCCGTGCTCCTCGGCGAGGGCGTGCACGTCCTGAGGGTCGGCGCCGGGCGCGGCCTCGTGTCCGCTGCCCTCCAGCCGCCGCAGATCGGCGAGGTCGTCCGTGAGGCGGGCGTTGGGGATGCCGGTGAGGCGCAGGCGCCGGGGACGGGCGGCCAGCAGGCCGGCGAGACCGGGCAGTCCGCCGGTCGCGGACCAGTGGACCTCGCTCTCGTCCGGGGCGTCGGGCGGCGGGGGGGGGGGGGCGGGGCCCGCGGGGGAGGCCCCCCCCCCCGCCGGGGGGCGGCGGCCGACCGCGAGCCGGGG
>NZ_JBHYUG010000070.1:16416-25125 GCF_042749375.1 Streptomyces sp. NPDC059477
GCGCCGCCCTCCGGGGGGGGGGGGGCCCGCGGGGGGGCGGGGGGGCGCGCCGCGGCGCGCCCCCCCCGCACCGGCTCGGCGGGCCGCAGGACGACGTCGTACCGGTAGCGGCTCAGCTCGTTGTGATGGGCCGCCCGCTTGATCCGGATGTCGGCCGTGAAGCCGTCCAGGGACGCGAAGAGGTCCGGGTCGAGGAGGAGTTCGCCCTCCCAGCGCACGGACCGCTCCACGGCCGCCCGCAACGCGCCCTTGTCGTCGCTGCCGTCGCTGTCGTGGTGGGCTTCCGCTGTCCTGCGGGTCTCCACCGCGGCGCGCAGGGTGCGCAGCAGCCGCAGATTGCGCAGGTCGCCGAGGAAGATCCGGCCGCCGGGGGCGAGCAGTCCGGCGGCCTTGCGCACGACGTCCACGAGATAGTCGGCGGAGGGGAAGTACTGGGCGACGGAGTTGATGACGACCGTGTCGAAGTGCCCGGCGGGCAGACCCTCGGTGTCATGGGCGGGGCGGGCGCGCAGTTCGACCCGGCCCGCGAGGTCCGGATCGGCGGCGACCTGGGCCCGCAGGGCGTCGACGGCCCGCTGGGAGAGGTCGGTGCCCCAGTACGACTCGCAGTCCGGGGCCAGCCGGGACAGGATCAGCCCGCTGCCGACGCCTATCTCCAGCACCCGGCGCACCGGACCGGCCGCGCGGACGCTGTCGACGGTCGCCGCACGCCACTCGCGCATCTCCTCGACGGGGATCGGCGTGCCGTCGTACATGCTGTTCCAGCCCGCGAAGTTCTCCCGGAAGCTGTCCGAACCGGCGGCGCTGTAGAGGAGTTCGTGCAGTTCCTTCCACTCCTCGACGCGGGCGGTGGCGGAGTCCTCGCGCGGGGCGTCCAGGGCGGGCACGACATAGGCGGCGAGGCGGCGGTCGCCGGGGCGGTCCTCGCGGGCGACGACGGTGACCTGGTCGACGGCCGGATGGCCGCGCAGCACCGACTCGATCTCGCCCGGCTCGATCCGGAAGCCCCGGATCTTGAGCTGCGTGTCCGCCCGGCCCAGGAAGTCCAGCCGCCCGTCCGCGCGCCGGCGCACCAGGTCGCCGGTGCGGTACAGCCGCTCGCCGGGGGCGCCGAACGGGTCGGCGACGAACCGCTCGGCGGTCAGGCCGGGGCGGCCGAGATAGCCCCGGGCCAGCCCGGCGCCACCGAGATACAGCTCACCCGTGACCCCGGCGGGCACCGGCCGCAGGAACGCGTCCAGGACGTACGCGCGGGTGCCGGGGTCGGCGACCCCGATCGGCACGATCGCGCCGGCCGGGGTGTCCGGGTCGCACCGGCCGAGCGTGGAGTTGGTGGTCGCCTCGGTCGGGCCGTACGCGTTGAACATCATCCGCCCGCGCGCGTACCGCCCCACCAGCTCCGGCGACACCCGCTCGGTCCCGGCCAGCAGGGTGGCCTCCGGCGGGAGGCGGACATCGTCCGGGAGGGCGGCGAGCAGCGCGGGCGGCAGGATCATGAAGGTGATGCCGTGCGCGTGCGCGTAGTCGGCGAGCGCCGCCCCGGGCACCCGCAGCTCGGCCGGTACGACGACCAGCCGGCCGCCCGACAGCAGCCCCAGGCACAGATCCCAGAACGCCACGTCGAAACTGGGCGACGCGAATTGCAGGACCCGGCTGTGCGGGCCGATCCCGAACCGCTCCACCTGGGTGGCCAGGAGTTTCGCCACCCCGGTGTGCGCGAGGACGACCCCCTTGGGGCGGCCGGTCGAACCGGAGGTGTAGATGACGTAGGCGGCGTTCAGGACCGTGAGGGGGGTGCCCCGGTCGGTGTCGGTGGGGTCGTGGGCGGGGCGGGCCGCCAGGTCGGCCGCGGCGGCGGGGGAGTCCAGAGCCAGGACGGACATGCCGTCCTGCTCCGGCAGCTCGCGGGCGGTCTCCGCCGTGGTGACCATGCAGATCGGGCGGGCGTCGCCGAGCATGTAGGCGATCCGGTCGGCCGGATAGTCGTGGTCGACGGGCAGATAGGCCGCGCCCGACTTGAGCACGGCGACCTCGGCGACGATCAGCTCGATGGAGCGCGGCAGCGCCAGGGCGACGATCCGCTCGGGTCCGGCGCCGCGCGCGAGCAGGGCGTGCGCGAGCCGGTTGGCGCGCGCGTCCAGTTCGGCGTACGTCAGCTCCTCGTCCTCGAAGACCAGGGCCACCGCGTCGGGGCGGGCGCGGACCTGCTCGGCGAAGAACGCGGGCCAGGTCAGGGCCGGGACGGTGTGCCCGGTGTCGTTCCAGCCGTGGACGACCTGCCGGTGTTCCCCCTCGGTCATCAGGGCGAGCCGGGCGACGGGGGTGTCCGGGCGGGCCACGGCGTCGGTGAGGAGCGTGCGGTAGTGGGCGAGGATCCGGTCGGCGGTGGCCGCGTCCAGCAGGGCGGGGGCGTACCGGAGCCGGGCCGTGCCGTCCTGGACGTCGAGATGCAGGTCGACCGGGCCGGGCAGTTCGCCCACGGGCCGGGCGGCGGTGGAGAACGCGGTGTTGCAGAAGAGGCCGCCGCCCCGGGTGGGGGCCGGGCGCAACTCGTCGACCAGCAGCTCGACCGGCACCCGGTGGCTCTGCGCGTCCTCCCAGACCTGGGCCGCGCGCAGCGTCAGTTCGGCGAAGTCCGGCTCGTGCTCGACGGACACCCGCACCGGCAGCCCGTCGTGACCGACCGTGAGATCCGTGGCGCCGCAGTAGTGGTGCAGCAGGGCCAGGAAGGCCGCGAAGAGCTGTGCGTCGGGGGCGGCCGGAAGACCGCTCAAGGAGCGGGTCTCCCGCTCGGGCCCCGGCTCCGGCGGATGGGGCCGGTCCGCGGGGAGAGAGATCTCCAGCGGGAGCGGGGTGAGCAACCGCCGCCAGTAGGTCAGTACTTCCTCGGAACCGCACACGGCCGCGTGCCTCCCCAGCAGGTCGTTCCCGGCCCTGGGCCGGGGATCGCCGACATACTAAGGTAAGGGTTACCTAATTCCCAGGGGTGTCCATCGTGGCCGCCCTCGGGGCGGGGGTGCCGAGGGGCACGTCCTGGAGTTCTCGTCCTGTGGATCTCCCCCTACAGTTAAGGTAAGCCTCATCAAAGGAAGTTCACGTGGGGACCTCAGCGGTCCGGGCGGCGAAAGGCCCCCGCGCAGTACTTTTGCTCGCCTCCTCGGGCGCGGCGCTGCTCGTGCTCTGCGCGCTCTCGATGGCGTTCGGCGCGCTCAGCGTGCCGCTCGACCAGGTCGTGCACACCCTGCTCGGCGACGCGCCCAGCGCGCGTATCGACACGGTCATCTGGAACGTCCGGCTGCCGCGCACCCTGCTCGGCCTGTCCACCGGCGCCGCGCTCGGCCTGTCCGGCGCGCTCATGCAGGCCCTGACCCGCAATCCGCTGGCCGACCCCGGCATTCTCGGGGTGAGCGCGGGCGCCGCCTTCGCCGTGGTCCTGGCGGTCGGCGTCATCGGCGTCAGCTCGCTCTACGGCTACATCTGGTTCGCGTTCGGCGGGGCGATGGCCGCGAGCGTGCTGGTCTACTTCCTCGGCGGGCTCGGGCGCTCGGGCACCACGCCGGTCAAACTCGCCCTCGCGGGCGTCGCGATGACGTCCCTGCTGTTCTCGCTGACCAGCGCCATCGCGCTCACCGACCCCGACGCGCTCAACCGTTACCGGTTCTGGTCGGCGGGCTCCCTGGCCAACCAGAACGAGGAGGTGCTGATCCGGGTCCTGCCGTTCCTGTGCGTCGGAGCCCTGTTCGCCATCGCCTGCGCGCCCGCCCTCAACAGCCTCGCCCTCGGCGACGACGTGGCGAAGTCCCTCGGCCTGAAGATCGGGCTGATCCGCGTCCAGGGCGTGATCGCTGTGACCCTTCTCACCGGAGGGGCGGTCGCCGTCATCGGCCCGGTGGTCTTCGTCGGCCTGGTCGTCCCGCACATCGCCCGCGTCCTCACCCAGTACGCCCGCATCGGCCCCGACCAGCGCTGGATCCTCCTCCTCTCGGCGGTCCTCGCCCCCTGTCTGCTGCTCTCCGCCGACATCGTCGGCCGCCTGATCGCCCGCCCCATCGAGATCCAGGCCGGCATCCTCGTCGCCTTCATCGGCGGCCCGTTCTTCATCGCGATGGTCCGCCGACGGCGATTGGCGGAGCTGTGAGGCGGGGGAGGGCGGGGTCGGCGTGTTTCCGACGTGGGGTGTGGCACGGGGTGTGGCCGGAGTCCGGTCACCCGCGCCCCGCGCGGCGGGTGCGGCCCGCCGGCCCGCGTCCCCGGCGACCAGGAACCACCACCAGGGCCCTACGCCCGAACCCCGTGAAGCGGTGAACCCATGAAGACCGAACTCGTGCCGCCGCCGGGCCACAAGGACACCGCCGCCCCTGACCGGCCCCGGCGCACCGTGGAACGGGTCACTTTCCGGCTGCCGTTCCCGCCCGTCTCCGGCGTTGTGCGGCTCAGGATGGCCGCCGTGTGCCTGGTGCTCGCGGCGCTCACGTTCCTCGCGTTCTGTGTCGTGGTGTCCGTCGGGGACATCTCGCTGTCGCTCGGCGAGGTCGTGCGGGCCCTCTTCGGGGGCGGTGACCCCGGCACCGAGCTGATCGTGCACGAACTGCGGCTGCCGCGCGCCCTGGCCGGACTGCTCGTCGGGATCGCCTTCGGGGTCTCCGGCGCGCTGCTCCAGACCATGACCCTCAACCCGCTGGCCAGCCCGGACATGATGGGCATCACCCAGGGCGCCGGGACCGCCGTGGTCGCCGGCATCGTGCTCGGCTGGGACGGCGGCCTCGGCACCCAGGGCCTCGGCCTGGCCGGCGCGCTGACCGCGGCGGCCCTGGTGTACGTCCTGGCCTGGAAACGCGGCACCACCGGCTACCGCATCGTCCTCGTCGGCGTCGGCATCGCCTGGATCTGCACCAGCTGCACCGACTACCTGATGGCCCACGGCCAGCGCTTCCAGGCCCAGGCCGCGCTCGGCTGGCTGGTCGGCAACCTCAACGGCCGCACCTGGGACCAGATCGCCCCGCTCGCGCTCGCCCTGGCCGTCCTGCTCCCGGCGGCCCTGCTGTTCGGCCATCAACTGCGCACCCTGCAACTCGGCGACGACGTGGCCCGGGGCCTGGGCACCCGGGTGCAGACCGTACGGGTCGCCGTGCTGCTCATCTCCGTGGGGCTGGTCGCCTTCGGCACCGCGACCGCCGGGCCGATCGCGTTCGTCGCCCTCGCCGCACCCCAGGTCGCCCAGCGCCTGACCGGCACTGCCGTACCTCCACCCGTGGCCGCGGGTCTGACCGGCGCGCTCATGGTGCTGGTGTCCGACCTGATCGCCCGCAAACTCATCCCGGACACGGAACTGCCGGTCGGGGTTGTCACGGGCGTGCTCGGCGCCCCCGTACTGCTGTGGCTGCTCGTCCGCGCCAACCGCGCGGGTTCAGGAGGCTGAAGACGTGTCATCGACGTACCAGGGCCCCACCGGGGGCCAAGACCTGCGCAAGGGGTCGCCCGAGGACGCCGGGGCGGGCGGCGGGGGGCAGCCGGGGGACGCTGCTCGCTTGCCGGAGGGGGTTCTTGCGGCGGGGGGTGCTCGTCCCCGGGACGGTTCGGCGGAGGGTGCTCGTCCGTCGGACGGGTCGGTGGAGGTGACGGCGGAGGGCGTTCGTCCGGCGGAGGCGTCGGCGCAGGGCGTTGGTCCGCAGGGCGGGTCGGCGGAGGCGTCGGACTTGGGTGCGGGTCCTCCGGAGGGGGCGGTTGACGGCCTCCCGGGGTCGCCCGAGGGCGCCGGGGCGGGCGGCGCAGGGCAGGCGGGGGATGCCGCTCGCTTGCCGGAGGGGGTTCTTGCGGCGGGGGGTGCTCGTCCCCGGGACGGTTCGGCGGAGGCGTCGGCGCAGGGCGTTGGTCCGCAGGGCGGGTCGGCCGAGGTGCCGACCCAGGGTGCTCGTCCCCCGGAGGGGCCCGCTGACGGCCTCCCGGCGGGCCAGGGGCGGGCGGAGGACGCCGGCCGGTCGCCCGAGGCACAGGCGGGCGTCTCCCGCGCACCCCAGGCTCCCCCGCACGCCGAGACGCAGGCCCGGACCGAGGCCCAAATCAAGGCGCAGGCTGAACCCGATGCCCAACCTGACGCGCAGGCTCAACCCAGCGCCCACCCTGACGCGCAGGCCCAACCCAGCGCCCACTCCGACGCGCAGGCTCAACCCAGCGCTCAACCCGACGCGCGGGCCCACGCCCACCTCGTACCCGACGCGCACGCCCAAACCCCCGTCCAGGACCACGAGAAGGCCCCGCAGCCGTCCAACGGGCGGGCCACCGGCCCCGACCTCCGGGCCGAGGCGCTGCGCCTCGCCTACGACGACCGGATCGTCGTCGACGGGCTCGACCTCGCGATACCGCCCGGCCGGATCACCGCGATCGTCGGCGCCAACGCCTGCGGCAAGTCCACCCTGTTGCGCGCGCTGGCCCGGCTACTGGTCCCCAAGTCCGGGGCCGTGCAACTCGACGGGCGCTCGGTGCGCTCGATCCCCACCCGGGTGCTCGCGCAGCGGCTCGGCATTCTGCCGCAGACGCCCGTCGCGCCCGAGGGGCTGACCGTCATCGACCTGGTGGGGCGCGGCCGTTCACCGCACCAGACCTGGTGGCGGCAGTGGTCGGCCGCCGACGAGGACGCCGTGCACGAGGCGCTGCGGGCGACCGCGCTCACCGACCTCGCGCACCGGGCCGTGGACGAACTCTCCGGCGGCCAGCGGCAGCGCGCCTGGATCGCCATGGCGGTGGCCCAGGGCACCCCTGTGATGCTCCTGGACGAGCCGACGACGTATCTCGACCTCGCGCACCAGATCGACGTCCTCGATCTGATCACCGACCTGAACCGGCATCAGGGCCGCACGGTCGTCATGGTGTTGCACGATCTCAACCAGGCGTGCCGTTACGCGGATCACATCGTGGCGATGAAACAGGGCCGGATCGCCGGTCAGGGCACCCCGGCCGACGTGGTCACCGCGGCCATGGTCGAGGAGGTCTTCGGCCTGCGCTGTGTCGTCGGCGAGGATCCGGTGAGCCGTACGCCGATGGTCATTCCGATGGGCCGGCACCACGAGGGGGCGCACATCACCCCGGAAGGCATTGCTAGGTAAGGCTAACCTTATCTAGCATGTGCCTGTTTGGGAGCCGCGCCCTCATGCCCGTGGGTGCGGTGACCCCTGATTGGGAGGCGATGACGCTGTGGCGGCGCTGCGAAGTGGTCCGGATTTCATCTACGACGTTCTGGGTATCGGCTTCGGCCCGTCCAACCTCGCCCTCGCGATAGCGCTCCAGGAACCTCCGGCGTCCTCGGGGACGGACCCGCTGCGGGTCGGATTCCTGGAGAAGCAGCCGAGGTTCGGCTGGCACCGGGGCATGCTGATCGACGACGCCACCATGCAGGTGTCGTTCCTGAAGGACCTGGTCACCATGCGCGACCCGACCAGTGACTTCAGCTTCCTGTGCTATCTGCGCGACCGTGGCAGGCTGGCCGACTTCCTCAATCTGAAGACGCTCTTCCCCCTGCGCATCGAGTTCCACGACTACTTCGAGTGGGCCGCCGCCCGCGTCGCGGGTCTGGTGGAGTACTCCGCCGAGGTGGTCTCCGTACAACCCGTCACCGAGGACGGCGTGGTCCGCTTCTTCGATGTCACCAGCCGCGATCCGCGCGAGCCCGGCGGTCTCACGGTCCGCCGCACCCGCGGCATCTGCGTGGCCACCGGCCTGGAACCGCACCTGCCGCCCGACGCCGTACGGTCCGAACGCGTCTGGCACACCAGCGAACTGCTTCCGCGCGTGGACGAGTTGAAGGGCTCCGGCACCCCGGTGCGCCGGGCCGTCGTCCTGGGCGCCGGACAGAGCGCCGCCGAGGCGGTCGACTATCTGCACCGCAACTTCCCCGACGCCGAGATCTGCTCCGTCTTCGCCAAGTACGGCTACACCCCGGCCGACGACAGCCCGTTCGCCAACCGGATCTTCGACCCCGAGGCCGTCGACCTGTTCTACGAGGCACCGCGCGAGGTCAAGCGGTCCCTGCACGACTATCACCGGAGCACCAACTACTCCGTGGTCGACATGGACTTGATCGAGGCCCTGTCCCGCCAGATGTACCAGGAACAGGTCCAGGGACAGCGGCGGCTGCGCATGATGAACGTCTCCCGGCTGCGCGAGGTGGCCGCCGGGTCGCAGGACGTCAAGCTCACCGTGGAGTTCCTGCCGACCGGCGAGCGCGAGGTGCTCGACGCCGATCTGCTCGTCTACGCCACCGGCTACCAGCCGCAGGGCATCGCCGACCGCCTCGGCGAGATCGGCAAGCTGTGCCTGCGCGACGACGAGGACGCCCTGCGGGTCGGCCGTGACCACCGGGTGGAGACCCTGCCGACCGTCAGCGCCGACATCTATCTCCAGGGCGGCACCGAGCACACCCACGGCCTGACCTCGACCCTGCTGTCCACGACGGCCGTCCGGGCCGGGGAGATCCGTGCCTCGGTCCTCACCCGCCGCGCCGCCACGACGGTGGACGCCGTCCACTGACGGACGGGGCCCGCGGCCCGGAACGGACGAAGGCCCCCCCCACCCCTAGCCGGGGGGGGGGCCCGGGGTGGGGGGGGGCTACCGGGCGCCCCCCCCCCCCGGGGGGGCCCCGGCCGGCCTCGTCCGCGACCGCGCGCACGAACATGCCCGCGCACAGATCGACCGGCTTGACGACCAGCGGGTAGC
>NZ_JBHYUG010000070.1:25135-33006 GCF_042749375.1 Streptomyces sp. NPDC059477
GGCGGGCCGCGCGGCGGCCCCGGCGGTGCGGCCCCCCCCCCCCGCCGCGGGGGGGGCGGGCGCGGCGGGGGGGGGCCCGGGTCCGGTCAGGCCGGGGGAGCAGGGCGGGCTTCACGACCGACCGGAGACTCAGGGTCGACAGGTTGGGGCCGGCGGTTGAGGGCCGGGGGCCGGGAAAGGCCCCATGGGGCGGCTGACCGCTCGGGGGCACTCAGGCGCTCAGGCCACGAAACGCGCCGCCCGGTCGTGCCGGATGGCCACCCCGCTCTCGCCGTACCGGTCCACCCGCGCGAGCAGTTCGGCGGCGGCGACGAGGGTGGTCGCCGGCGCGACCGGGCCGAGCGGATGGGCCCACGGCCGCCGGTCGGGGGCGCGCAGCCAGGCGTGCCGGTCACCCGGCAGGGGCGTCGGGCCGGGCACGACGACCACCGAACCGTGGCTCGGACAGCGGTGCGGGGGCGTCGGCCCCGGCTCCTGGCCGACACATTGAGTGAAGTCCCGCGCCCCGCGCGGGCGCAGAAAGAAACCCACCCCGACGCGCCGTGCGGTCGAGCACCGCGGGCCCCAGCGGAAGTCCGCGGCGCAGCAGCAGATCGAACGCCTCGATGCCCAGCCGCTGATCCACCGTCACCACGTCGAAACACCGGCCGGTCGCCAGCGCGTACGGTGTGCGCGGATCGTTCGCCCAGGCGGCCCGGCACGCGGCGGGCTCGTCGGCGGCCTCGGCGAGCCACTCGACGTCTCTCCACGTCAAACTCCGCACGTCATCTCACCTCGGTCGGTCGACACGTCACCGGCGTGACCATGCTCCTCACCAGGGTCGCTCGGTCCCACCGATGTGTCTCAGAGGTGGCTCAGAGATGTCCCAGATGTGTATGACACCTCAGCGTAGGCATCACCGACGGTCACAGCTTCGACCAAATGGCCTAGGTCTGACGCACAGTGACGCCCGGCGCCGCGCCACGTCGCCCCACGGCGCATGACGCCGCACGGTACCGAACGGGCCGCCGCCGGTCGCGGCGACAGCCGGGCCGGATCTAGGCTCGATCGCATGACTGATTACGGGCGTCCCGTGCAGTTCGGGATCTTTCCCACCCCCGAGGCGGAGCGGGTGGAGGACATCGTGGCCCTGGCCCGGTTCGCGGACCGGGCGGGGCTCGATCTCGTCGGGATCCAGGACCACCCCTACCAGCGGCGCTTCCTGGACACCTTCGCCCTGATGGGCGTGATCCTGGGGCGGACCGAGCGGGTCCGGGTCTTCCCGGACGTGGCGAATCTGCCGCTGCGCCCGCCCGCCGTGCTCGCCAAGACCGCCGCGAGCCTCGATGTGCTCTCCGGCGGGCGTTTCGAACTCGGCCTGGGCGCGGGCGGGTTCTGGGACGCCATCACCGCGATGGGCGGCCCCGACCGGACCCCCGGCGAGGCCGCGGGCGCGCTGAGCGAGGCGGTCGACATCATCCGGCTGATGTGGTCGGACGAGCGGTCCGTGCACTACGACGGACAGCACTACCGGCTGTCCGGGGTGCACCCCGGACCCGCTCCCGCCCACCCCATGGGCATCTGGCTCGGCGTCCTCAGGCCCCGTCTGCTGCGCGTCTGCGGGCGCAAGGCCGACGGCTGGTGCCCGTCCGCGCCCTACGCCCCGCCGGAGAAATTGCCCGGCATGCACCGGCTGATCGACGAGGGCGCGGCGGAGGCCGGTCGCGACCCCCGAGACATCCGCCGTCTCTACAACATCTTCGGGACCATCACCGACGGCCCGCGCACCGGCCCGTTCGCCGGGCCGCCCGCGATGTGGGTGGAGGAACTCACCGCACTGGCCGTGGAGCACGGCATGGACACCTTCGTCTTCGGCGCCCAGGACGATGACCCGGACCAGCACCGGCGTTGGGCGCAGGAGGTGGTCCCGGCCGTGCGGGAGGCGGTCGCCCGGCATCGCGGGACCTCCGGCTGAACGCCCTGCCCATGGAAACGACTCCGGCCCGGTGCGCGAGGAGGTCGCGCGCCGGGCCGGAGTCCTGTCCGTGGGTGTCCGTCAGACGAGCTGGTGGACGAGGTAGGTGTTGAGTTCGTACCGCGCGCCCACGATGGCCAGCTGACCGGAGTTCACCTTGGCCGCGAGGTCGGGCTCGGCGGCCAGACGTGAGGTGACGAGCCGCACCTGGGCGTCGATGGTCGCGTCGACCCGGGCGTCGCCCTCCTTGGTGTGGTCGATCGCCGGGGTGATCTGGTCGGCCAGGTACTGGATGTGGGCCGGGAGCCGCTCACCGGACTCCTCGGCCTCGACCGCCGCGCGTACCGCGCCGCACGACTGGTGACCGAGCACCACCACCAGCGGAATGGCGAGTTCGAGCACGCCGTAGGCGACGCTGCCGAGGACTGCCTCGTCCAGCACCTCGCCGCCGCTGCGGACGGTCATCAGATCGCCGAGACCCTGGTCGAAGACCAGCTCCGGGGGAACCCGCGAGTCGATGCAGCCCAGCACCAGCGCGAAGGGGTGCTGACTGGCCACCAGCTGCTGGCGGACGGTGGCCGTCTCGTTGGGGTGGTGCTGCCGGAAGGTGCGCCAGCGCTGGTTGCCGGTGGCCAGGGCGCTGAGGGCCTGCTGCGGAGTGCTCGGGCGCGGCGCGGTGCTGGTGCGGGTGGCGGTGGCCGCCGAGGCGGGGGCGGCGACCGCGAGACCGGTGCCGACTCCGGCGCCGATGACGGCGGCACCGCTGAGCGCGGTACGGAGAAGGGTACGTCGAGCCGGGCGCGCGGAAACCGTCCGGGCGGTCCGCGAGTGGGAAGAGCCGGCTATGTGGGGAGTGCCATCACTGTTCACAGACCAGAACGTATGCCCGATGACACGCTCCACAGTTCACGTTACTGAATCATGGCCAACGAAGATCTGTCCGTGACCGAGTCTTGAAACTCTCTTGGCATGCACAAGATCAACCCTTGGTGTGACGGGCCCCGGGCGGGGCCCCGGCCGGGTCAACATCTGCGGCGTGGGCGGGTTTTGGGTATCTTCGTCACATGTTGTTCTCGGTCCATGCGGCTCGCGGGTGACGCATGCTGGAGGGTGACCGTCCTAGGGCGGCGCCGACCAACCCCCGATCCGCTGAGGAGCCGGCACATGACTGGTAGCGAATCCCCGGAGGCCCGCACGGTGACGGGCAGGGTGCGGGGCCGGCGCGAGAGCGGGACGGCCGTCTTCCGCGGCATCCCCTTCGCCCAGCCGCCGGTGGGCCCGGCGCGTTTCGCCGCACCGCGCCCGGCGGCGCGCTGGGACGGCGTCCGGGAGGCGTTCGCCTTCGGGCCACCGCCCCCGCAGCACCCGATGGGCCCGCTGTCGGACCAGGGCGCCGCCCCGGCCGGGGACGACTGGCTCACCGTCAATGTGTGGACCCCGGATCCCGATCCGGCCGCCCGGCGCCCCGTGCTGGTGTGGATCTACGGCGGCGCCTACCAGCTCGGCTCCGCCGCCGACCCCTCCTACGACGGAGGCAGGCTCTCCCGGCAGGGTGACACGGTCGTCGTCACCCTCAACTACCGCCTCGGCATGGAGGGGTTCGCGCACATCGAGGGCGCTCCCGCCAACCGGGGCCTGCTCGACCAGGTCGCCGCCCTGGAGTGGGTGCGTGAGAACATCACGGCCTTCGGCGGCGACCCCGGCCAGGTCACCGTCTTCGGCGAGTCGGCGGGTGCCGGCTCCCTCGCCGCCCTCCTGGCCATGCCCCTCGCGACGGGCCTGTTCCGGCGGGCGATCGCACAGAGCGTCCCCGCCACCTTCCTCTCCGCCGCCCTCGCCGAGGACATCGGCACGGCCCTCGCCGCCGGGCTCGGACTGCGCCCCACGGTGGCCGACCTCGCCGCCGTGGACCCGCGCGAGCTGACCGCCGCCGGGGTCGCGCTGAACGCCCGTATCGGTGAGTTCACCGAGCGCTGGGGTCAGATCGCTGTGATGCGGACGCCGTACTCCCCGGTCGTGGACGGCGATGTGCTGCCCGTCGCGCCCTGGCGGGCCCTGGCGGAAGGTGCCGCGCGTGACGTGGAGCTGATCGCCGGTCACAACCGTGACGAATACCGGCTGTTCCTGTTCGTCCAGGGCCTGATCGGCGCCGTGGACGAAGACATGGCGGTCCGGTCGCTGCGGGACTTCGGGCCGGGACCGGACGCCGAGCGGGACTATCGCGCCGCCTACCCGGGGGCGTCGGCGGAGTATCTGTACGAGGTGGTCCGCTCCGACTGGCTCTTCCGGATGCCCAGCCTGCGCCTCGCGGACGCCCACCGGGCGGGTGGCGGCCGGGCGCATTTCTACGAACTGACCTGGTCCCCGCCCGCGACCGGCGGCCCGGACCTGGGCGCCTGCCACACCCTCGACCTGCCCCTGACCTTCGGCACGCTCGGCGAAGGCATCGGGGCGCTGCTGCTCGGGCCCACGCCCCCGCCCGATGCCGAGCCCCTCTCCGCGTACATCCGCTCGGCGTGGACGTCCTTCGCGGCGACCGGCGACCCGGGCTGGCCCGCGTACGACCCGGAGCGGCGGCTCGTCCGGCTCCTGGACAGCGAACCGGTGACGGCCGCCTACCCGGAGGAGGCGTCCCGCCGGATGTGGCGGGATCACGAGTTCGACGCGCTGCCCCTGCGGAAGGGGTGACGCCGAAGAGGGCCGTCGGGGCGGTCGGGTCAGTCCACGAAGCGGCTGCGTGACGCCTCGATATGGCCGAGGTACTGCTGGGTCCAGTCGCACATCCCGCTGACCGCGTCCCGCAGCGCCAGCCCCGGCACGGTCAGCGTGTACTCCACGCGCGGCGGCACGGTCGGGTACACCGCCCGGTCGACCAGCCCGTTGCGCTCCAGCATGCGCAGATTCTGGGTGAGCATCTTGTGGCTGATGCCGTCGACCTCCTTGCGCAGCTCACCGAAGCGCAGGGTCCGGCCGCCGAGCGTCTCGATGATCAGCAGCGCCCATTTGTTGGCGACGTCGGAGAAGATCTCCCGCGCGAGCGAGTCCGCGCGGGTCAGATCGGCGTCGGCCGCCGAGCCCTCGTACTGCTTGGTCACCATCAGGTTCCCCAGTCACCGAAAAGTGCGTTCTTCCATGTCAGGGCTCACTCTCCTACGGTTTCCGAGTAACCACAAGAGAGCACATAGGGCTCCCGGCGTGCGCGGAGCGCGCTGCGGCGCCCCTTGCACGGAGGTGTGCGGCATGGCCATCACCCTGGTGAACCCGAACGGACTGCCGAGGATCGGCGCGTACCGCCAGATGTCGATCGCGACCGGGACACGGCTGGTCCTCGTCGCCGGTCAGGTCGCCTGGGACGCCGAGGGCGCGACCGTCGGCGTGGGCGATCTCGCCGCCCAGGTCGAGCGGTGCTACCTCAACGTCGGCACCGCGCTCGCCGAGGCCGGCGGCACCTTCGCGGACGTGGCCAGGCTGACGGTGTACGTCGTCGACTGGACGTCGGAGAAGATGCCGCAGTTCCTGGCGGGCGTCGAACGGGCCGCACGGCACCTGGGCGGCACACCGGTCCCGCCGGGGACGCTGGTGGGCGTGGCCGCGCTGGACGTGCCCGAACATCTGGTCGAGGTGGAGGCGACGGCCGTACTGGACTGAGGGGGCGGTCGCGAGGAAGGTGCCGGACGCGCGGGGAGTTGTCGGCCGGCCGGGGAGGGCGCCTTCCGGCTGCGAGGCCCTGGTCCCCGGGCCGGTGACGGTCGACTCTCCGCTCACGCCTCCAGATCGTCCGCGAAGTGCCGGAACCCGTGGCGCTCCGAGTGCAGGGACCACAGCGTGTCCGCCAGTACGGCCGGGTCCCGGCGCGGATGCCCCGGGACGATCGCGCCGGGGATGACCAGCTGGGTGACATGGATGCCGTCGGCCGCGAGGGTGTCGTGCAGCAGATGGCCGTACGCGCTCTGGGCGGCGAAGGCGATGGATGTCCCGGCTCGTTCGGGGTGGGGCACGACCGCGGTGCCGCCGTTGACGAAGAGGATCGTGCCGCGCCCCAGTTCCCGCATGCCGGGCAGCGCGGCGCGTACGGCGGTGACGGGGCCGTACACCGAGAACTCGATGGGGCCGGTCAGGTCGTCGGGGCCGGTCTCCAGGACCGGCCGCATGAAGTCCCGGTGGGGGATCGGGCTGTACTGGAGGACCTCGATCGGGCCGAGCGCGTCGGCCGCGGTGTGCAGGGCGTCGGTGAGCGCCCGGGGGACGCGGACGTCGGCCGTGAAGCCCCGCGCGGTGATGCCCTCGCGGCCCAGTGCGGCGGCGAGGGCGTCGGTGCGCTCCTGGTCGCGTGCGATGAGGGCGACGGCGAAGCCCTCCCGCCCGAAGCGCCGGGCGACGGCCGCGCCCAGGCCGGGCCCGGCTCCGATGATGGCGATGGTGGTCATGAACCACACCTCCTAGCACGCCCGGAGCCCCCGCCCAAGGACCACGCGACCGAGACGCAGGCCGCGCCGCCGCGCGCGGAAGGCGACCGGCAGGAGATCCGAAGCCGATCCGTACGCGCTCCAAGGAACAACCGGCGCGAGACAAGAGGCAGTTGGGGCACGCGCGGCCACAGCGGGCATGGACCGCGTGCCGTAATGGCGGATCGTGCGGCTGATGCGCGTGGGCCCGGTCCCGGCATCGACGTCTGCGACTCGGCGGCCCGACGCTCTGCCGTTCCGCTGAGCGCCGCCCGGTCGGCCTGCGGCGGCCGTCCCTTGGAGGTCCCCGACTTCGCCCGGGGCGCCTGGCGCTAACCCCGGCCGGGCCTTGCGCTCCGGGCCGCGGACATGCCCCGGGGCGACCCGCGCGGGACCCGGTCGGGCAATCCGCCGACCTGGCTGGCGAATCGGTTCTCTGCCCTGCGATGATCGAGGCCCGCATTTCTTGATCCTCATGCGACGGAGTCCGTGATGACCGCTGAGACCCCCAGCCCGCGCATCGACACCAGCAGGCCGCACCCCGCGCGGGTGTACGACTGGCTGCTGGGCGGCAAGGACAACTACCCGGTCGACGAGGCCGTGGGCCAGATGCTGCCGCCCGAGGCGCACGAAGGCGCCCGGCAGAACCGGGAGTTCATGCACCGGGCGGCGGCGTGGCTGGCCGCGGAGGGCATCGACCAGTTCCTGGACATCGGCACGGGCATCCCCACCGAGCCCAACCTCCACCAGATAGTGCAGCGCGTCCGGCCCGAGGCGCGGATCGTCTACACGGACAACGACCCGATCGTGCTGCGCCACGCGGAGGCGCTGCTGATCAGCCGCCCCGAGGGGGCCACGGACTACATCGAGGCCGACGTCCGCCAGCCGGGCCAGATCCTGGAGCACGCGCGCGGCGTCCTCGACTTCGACCGGCCGATCGCCCTGTCCCTGATCGCGCTGATGCACTTCATCAGCGACGAGCAGGACCCGTACGCGATCGTCGGCGAGCTGATCGGCGCCCTGCCCTCGGGTAGTTGGCTGGTGCTCTCGCACGCCTCGTCGGACATCTTCCCCGAGCTGGCGGTTCAGGTCACCGAGCAGTACGCCCAGGGCGGCATCCGCCTCAGCTTCCGCGGTCGCGCCCAGGTCGCCCGCTTCTTCGACGGCCTGGAGTTCGCCGAGCCGGGCCTGGTCACGGCGACCGAGTGGTTCAAGGGCACCGAAACGCCGGAGCCCGAGACCAGCGCCATCTACGCGGGCGTCGCACGGATCCGGTGAGCACGGGATCCCGCGAGCGCCCCGCCCGGTGAAGGAGCCGACGCGATGACGTCCGCCCCGCAGCGCTACCGCGGCCTGCGGGGGGGGGGGGGGGGCTTCGGCGCCCGGCCCCGCCGGGTGGGACATAGTGCGGGGGTACCGGCGGAGGCGGGCCCGCCGCGGGGGGGGCGGGCGGGGGGGGGGGGGGGGGGGGG
>NZ_JBHYUG010000070.1:33016-42964 GCF_042749375.1 Streptomyces sp. NPDC059477
GGCCGCCCCCCCCCCCGGCCCCCCCGGCCACCGGGGTGCGTTCCCCCAACCCGCCCCCGGCCCGCCGGTTCTTCCAACATGCCGGAGGACACGGCGACTTCGGCACCGTCGCGGGCGTCGCGACCCCTGGCTTCCCGGCCTACGCACGGCTGCTGCACCCCGCCGCACTGGGGGAGCGCCCGGTGCGCTGGGCGGCCGTCGCCGCGGCCTACGGGCGGGAGGTGAGCGCGGCCACCCGCTGGCACGAGCTGATCGGCAAGGACCGCGACTACCTCAACGACGCCGACCCCGGCCTGCCCGGCGTCTGGGACGAGCACCCCGCCGAGGGCCCCACGCCCATCGAGCTGGCCGCGACCCTCGTCCCCGTCCTCACCCGGCACACCACTACCCCCGACCGCTGCTGGTTCGGCCTGTGGCACGGCTACGGGCGTCTGGAGTTCGACGGCGTACCGACCTTCGCCACACCCCACCGGGAGAGGGTCCTGCTGTCCGGTGCGCTCACCGACGTCACCGCGCCGGAACCCGCGGACGAGTTCGCCGAGCTGCCCGACCTGTGGTGGCCCGAGGACACCGCCTGGTGTCTCGGCGGCGATGTGGACCTGGTCAGCACCTACGTCGGCGGCACCCCGGAACTGATCGCCGACCTGCTCGCCACGCCCGGCGTCGAGGCCCACCCGGTGGCACCCGGCGCCCTGGTCGACTGACCGCCACGCCACCGTCGTAGGGACTACCCCTGGAGTTGCACCCTGTCCCCCAGGGGATTCGCCTCCAGAAGGAAGGCACAGGTCGGACGCCCGGCCTACGCTGAACGCATGGATTCCGACGTCCTGCCCCGGCTGCGTGGCCGGCGGGTGGAGCGGCGCGCGATCGGCGACGAAAGGCTGCGCATCGCACGCGACCTGCACGATGTGATCGGGCATCACCTCTCCCAAGGAACGCGCGGACAGGGGACGCGCGGACAGCGATTCCGCAGACTGGGACCCCGCAGACCGGGACCCCGCCCGTTCCGCCGGACACACCCGCGCCGGGCACTCCGGGCGCCCCGGGCGGCGTGCAGTGTCTACCGGAACGACTTCTCGCTGCCCGGCACGGACTCGCAGACCGCCACCGATCTGCCGCGCGAGCACGGCGCCGCCCTGGGCGCGATCACTTCGGTCTTCCAGGAGGGCTGGTTCGGCGTGGAGCCGGGGCCGGTCGAGGCGTTCATCCGGTGCGTGAGGGGCTCGCCGCGACCGGGCGGGTCGTCACCGCCGCCGCGGCCATCATGATCGTGGTGTTCGCCGCGTTCGTGCTCAGTCCGGGCCGGATGCTCCAGCAGTTCGGTCTGGGGCCGTCGGTCGTGGTGCTGCTGGACGCCGTGATCATCCGCTGTCCGATCGTGCCCGCCGTGATGCACCTGCTCGGCACCCGGGCCTGGTGGCTGCCGGGACCGCTCGCGCGGCTGCTCCCGAGGGTGGCGCTGGAGCGGCCGGACGGGGACCGGACCCGTACGTAGCGAGCACACGGTGAGGGGGCGCGGCGCACGGCGTTTGCTGTCGCCGGGTGACGAGGACGAAGCCGATGAGTCTTCTGTTGCGGAAGCATGGCGCGGCCACGAAGCTGTCATTGCAGCACCCTCTTCCTCAACTCCCCCTTCTTGACCGGAATTTGGCGCCCGGTTAGCTTCAGGAGTATGCGGAAGCCCCGGGAGTTGCGAAAGCGGCGAGCGATCGATCTGATGCGCACCGCCACCGCGGTGTGTCGCTGACCGGGCACCCCGACACTCGTCCACCGCCTCTGATGCCCCCCACCCGCGTTTCCAGAGCGGTATCTCTCCGTTCCCTGTGAAGGCCCTCATGACGTCTCGCACCCGCCTGCCCGGATTCGGGCACCTGGCCGTTCTGGCCCTGCTGACCGCCTTCCCGCTCACCGTCTCGTACGTGGACAACGCGCGGGCCACGGCGGGCAGCGAGGACGTCTCCGCACAGCAGATCCCGGAGACCGTGTCCCCCACCTCCCCGAAGGAGTACGCGTGACTCAGTCCGGAGCCCGTCCCGCCCGCCGTACCGCCCTCGCCCTGGGCGCCGGTGCCGTACTGGGCGCCCTGACCGGAGCCCCGCGGGCGCTCGCCGCGACCGGTACCCCCACCCCGGCACCCGCCGCCCGTACGTCGTACGACGCCATCGTCCTCGCCTGGTACGACGCCACGGCTCTCACCCTCGCCGCGGCCGGAGCGCCGACACAGATCACCAACAGCCGTACCTGGGCGATCGGCTGGCTGGCGGCGGCGCGGGCCACGCGTGCGGTGCCGGGTGGCGTCACCGACCCCGGCGCGTTCCGCGCGGCGGCGCTCGCCTCGGCCGTGCACCGGGCGCTGGTGACCCTGGTCCCGAGCCGCGCCGAACAGCTCGACGCCACCCTCGCGGACACACTCGCCACGATCCCGGCCGGCCCGGCGAAGGACCTCGGCACGGCGGCAGGCCGGCATGAGGCCACGCTGGTCCTGGACTCCCGGCAGGGCGACGGCCTCGACCCCGCGTCCGTGAACGCCCCCTACCCGGTGCCCGCCCCCGAGCCCGGCCGCTGGCAGCCGACGCCCCCCGACCACCTGCCCGCCGTCCAGTACGGCAACCGGCTCGCCCGCCCCTTCCTGCTCGCCTCACCCAGCCACTTCAGGCTCGGCCCGCCGCCCGCCCTGGACTCCCGGCGCTACGCGGCGGACCTGGCGGAGGTACGGGCGTACGGGGCCCTGCACAGCACGGTCCGCAGCGCCCACCAGACGGAGACCGCCACCTTCTGGTACGGCTCCTCCCTCACCCTCTACACAGAGCCCCTGCGCGTCGCGCTGTCCCGCTCCGGCCACGGCACGGCGGAGCAGGCGCTGAGCGTCGCCCTGTTCCATGTGGCGCTGGTCGACACGCAGATCGCCACGGCCGACAGCAAGTACGCCCACGAGCGGTGGCGCCCCGTGACCGCGATCCGTACCGGGGCCATCGACCCGGACCCGGCCTGGACGCCCCTGCACACCACCCCCGCGCACCCCGACCACCCCAGCGGCCACAACACCTACTCGGGTGCCGCCGAGACCGTACTGACCGAGCGCTTCGGGGCGCGCACCGAGCCATTTCCGCTGACCAGCCCCAGCGCACCGGGGGTGACCAGGACGTACACCACCTGGAAGCAGCTCTCGGACGACAATGTCGAGGCGCGGATCCTGTCCGGCGTCCACACCCGGTACGCGGACGAGGTGGGCATCCGGCTGGGCAGGCGGGTGGCGCGCCACGCCCTGGACCAGGTGGCGGTGCTGCTCACGCGATGACGTGACGCGGGTCACATTCGATGCTGTCACAACGGGCCGATCCGGTGCGTCAGAGCTGTGCAACCAACGGGAAGCACAGAGGGAGCACACCATGGACGCCCGACTGAATCTGATGGCCAACAAGGCTTCCGGCGACTTTCTGCGGCGCGCCAACGCGGCGGGCAAGGCGGTCAGGGACTCGGCTCTGCCGTCCGTGACGCAGGAGCTGGTCATGCTGCGCGCCAGTCAGATCAACGGCTGCGGATTCTGCGTCGACATGCACACCAAGGACTCGCTGGCCACCGGGGAGACCGTGACCCGGCTCAACCTGGTCGCCGTCTGGCGCGAGGCGACCGTCTTCACCGAGGCCGAGCGGGCCGCCCTGGAGCTGGCCGAACAGGGCACCCGGATCGCCGACGCCGCGGGCGGGGTCACGGACGAGGCATGGACGGCCGCCGCCCGGCACTACGACGAGGACCAGCTCGCGGCGCTGGTGTCGCTGATCGCGATCATCAACGCCTACAACCGGCTGAACGTGATCGTCCGGCAGCCTGCCGGCACGTATGTGCCGGGCATGTTCGGCTGAGCGGGACTGAGCGGGGCGGGGCGCCGGAAAATGCTTTGACGTCTGCCAGGAGCGGCGCGTTGGCTTGAACCGTTCGCACGTCCAGTCGATCCGGCCCGATGGCCTTGGTAGGGGTGTTCTATGTTTCGGCCCGCGCCGAGCGCGCCTCGTCGTATCGCGTAATCCTCCGCCCGCCCGTGTCCTCGCGCACGCGGCGCCTCTCGTCGAGGCTGCTCGGCCTGCTCTCGCTGTCATGATCCATCTCTCGACAGGGAGCACCCCGGGTGTCCAGCAAAATGGGCAACACCTCTCACCACACCCTCAAGATCGACACCTTCACCTGCGCATGGTGCGGACTGACCGTGTCCGCCGTCGCGGGCGACGGGAAACGACGTAACCACTGCCCGTCGTGCCTGCACTCCCGGCACGTCCTCGATCATGTCGAGGGCGGTGCCGGCGATTGCCACGGCCGGATGGCCCCCATCGCCATCGCCGTGCTGCGCACCGGTGACTGGATGGTCATCCACCGCTGCGTACGGTGCGACGAGCTGACGTCCAACCCGGTCTGCGGGGACGACAACCAGCTCATCCTGATGCGGATGGCCGTACGGCCGCTCGCCCAGCCGCCGTTCCCGCTCGAAGCGTTCGGCACCCTCTGACCGTCCCGGAAGGAGGGAACCGACCAATGCCTCGACGCAGCAACAGCCGTGGTGACGGCGGCGATCGCCGCCCGCAGCGCCGCAAGGACGTCCTGCACACCCAGGGCGGACACCGGGCGAACGACTTCAGGTGTGTGTCCTGCCGGCTCGACGTCTCCATCGCCGCCCCCGGCACCGCACACCGCAACCACTGTCCGTACTGCCTGGCCAGTCTCCATGTGGACCGCCGGATCCCCGGTGACCGCGCCGCGGACTGCCGGGGCCGCATGGAGGCACTGGGGATGTCCGTACGGCCCGACGGTGAATGGATGATCATCCATCAGTGCCGGTCCTGCGGCGAACTCAGCGCCAACCGCATAGCCGGGGACGACAACGCGCTGGCCCTGGTCCGGCTCGTCGTCAGACCCCTGACGAACCCGGGCGTCGCCGGCCGCGCGCTGCTGACCCTGTGACCGACCTCGCGGGCGGCTCTCGTACCTCGGACCTCATCCGTCGTACGACAGCCGCCCGCGAGGGCGTGCGTCACTGCGGCGCCCGCTCCGGCAGCCGGTACACGGAGACGTGGGAGGGGGATTCGGCGGTGAACTCCGCCCCGCTCCAGTCGGCGTGTCTGCTCTCCAGCTCGAACCCCGCCAGCTGGCCCATGAGATCGAGTTCGGCCGGCCAGATGTACCGGTGCGGACTGCGGTCCAGCCGCGCCCGACCGGACTCGTCGAAGCGGAAGTGGTACGACTCGGCGCGCTGCCGCAGTACGTCATAGGTGTCGAGGAGGACATAACCCGGCTCGCAGATCCCCACGGTCGCCTGCTGACCGGGCGGCAGCTTGCGCAGCTCCGGCACCCACAGCTCGATCACGAACCGCCCGCCGGGCTCCAGATGCCGGGCGGCGTTGCGGAAACACTCCACCTGTTCGGCCTGGGTCTGGAGATTGGAGATGGTGTTGAAGACGAGATAGACGAGGCCGTACGTCCCTGGCGCCCGGGTCGTCGCCATGTCGCCGATCACCACGGGCAGCGCCGACGCATCGACCTTGGTGCGCAGCACCTCGACCATCGGCCGCGACAGCTCGATCCCGGTGACCGGCACGCCCCTCGCGGCCAGCGGCACCGCCACCCGCCCGGTTCCGACGGCGAATTCGAGAGCGGCCCCGTCACCCGCGAGTGCGGCGAGCCGGTCCACCGCCGGGTCGACCACCTCAGGGGCGAAGTAGCCCTCGCCTGGCGTGTCGTAGCGCTGGGCCATGTCCGTGTTCCAGAGCTGCTCTTGATCCATGCACGCCACAGTTCCGGGCGGGGTGGGGTGGTGTCCACCGTATTTCGGATGCCGCCGTACTTTGGATGCCGCCATCTTCGGATGCCGCCGTCTTCGGATGCGACCGTCTTCGGATGCCGCGTGTTTCAGATGCCGCAGGTGGGCGCGGACCAGTACTGGGCGGCGCGGTGGTCGAGGTGGGTGTGGTCGTTGTGGCCCGGGTAGCCGGGGCCGAGGATGCCGCGGAAGCCGTGGTTGCGGGCCTGCTGGGCGAGCGTGCACAGGGAGTGCGGGCCGGCGCCGAGGTCTGCGGCGTCGCCGTACAGATGGCGGCTGTCGCTCGCGCCGCCGACGGCCGCGTTGCAGGTCTGGGAGCGGAAACCGCTGGTGACGGTGATCGGCTGGTCACCGAGGGCGTGCCGCAGGGCCTCCAGCTTCCACATGGTGCGCAGGGCGTTCGACTTGGCGGTCGCGGCGGTCACCGCCCCGCCGGACCAGGTGGTGTTGCAGTCGTTCAGCTCGCTGTAGGAGAAGTGGACGGGCGTGCAGTCGTCGTCCTGGAGCGCGTAGAGCTGGTTGTACGTGCCGGTTCCGGCGACGCCGTCGGACGTCAGTCCGTACGCCGACTGGAAGCGCTTGAGGGCGGCCGTGGTGGCGGGGCCGAACGAGCCGTCGACGGCCAGGACGGCACCGTAGCCGGGGTAGCCGCCCAGGCGGATCTGCAACTCGGTGACATCGGCGCCGGTGGCGCCCTGCGACAGGGAGCGACTCCAGGTGTAGCAGCCGTCGGCGTGCGCGGTACCGGCGGTGGCCAGGGTGCCCACCGTGATACCAGACAGGAGCATGACAAACGTGGCGAGCAGTCTCATGGTGCGTCGAAGCATGGGGTCTCCCTGTCCGGGCGAGGTGGGGCGAGGGCGCTGTCTGGGTGGGGCGCTCAGTTCGTGGGGGGGGGAAAAACGGGGGCTCGCGTGGTGTGGGGGGAATGCGGGACGCGGTTCGTGCGGGGGAACGGCGGACGCGGTTCGTGCGGGGGAACGGGTGACGCGCGTCCACCATGGAGGGTGCGGCGGCCGGGGACAAGAGGGCGTGGGGTGAACGGTCTCTGTCTCCAGCCCGTCTCCACCCGTGGGTTGAGGGAGAAATCAACCCGGTGATCAACTCCTGGGCCGATGTTCCGGGAGCCGGGGCACGGCACGCTCGTAGCCATGACGACCATCGACTATCTGATCTCCGCGGCACTGATCCTGCTCGTCATCCCGCAGATCCGCGGCACCCGCCAGACACTGCGCAACGCGCTCCTGCCGCTCGTGGCGGTCGCCGCCGCTGCCGCCTACTACCTGAAGTCCTTCCCCACGGAGGGACACGACGTCCAGTTGTACGGTGCGACGGTTCTGGTCGGGGCGATCCTGGGCATCACCTGCGGTGCCACCACCCGGCTGAGCCGCGCCACGGACGGCGTCGCCTTCGCCCAGGCGGGCGTGGTCGCCGCGGCCCTGTGGATCGTGGGCATGGCCTCGCGCGCCGGGTTCGAGTACTGGGCCAGCCACAGCGGCGCCACGGACATAGCCCGCTTCAGCCAGGACCATCTGATCACCGGCGCCGCCGCCTGGACGGCCGCCCTGCTGCTGATGGCCCTGGCCCAGGTGCTGTGCCGGCTCGCGGTGGTACGGATCAGGACCCGGCAGCTGACCTCGGGGGCACGGGTCACGGCCCGGGTGTGAGCCCGATGCGACGCCCTTCGCTGCCCTCCCGGACTCGGACTCCCTCCCGCCCCTCGCCTCCTTTCCGGCCTCCGTTTCTCTCCCGGCTGTCCCGGCCGTCCCGTCCCTTCGGCTCCCCTCTGCCCACGGGGTCCGCGCCCACGGGGTCCGTGCCCACGGGCTCCGCGCCGACCGGGTCTATGACGACTGTGTCTGCGTCCACCGGGTCTGCGCCCACCGGCCCTGTGCCCGTCGCCTCCATCGCGTCCCTCCCGCGTCCCGCCCCCGGCCTTCCTATCCTTCAGAGCATGAGCGACCTTGCCCACGACCCGTCGGATCCGGTATCCGTGCCGGTCAGCCCCCGGATGGCCGCCGCGCTCGCCGGGGCGAGGGAGCGGCGGGAGCGGCGGACCCGGCGGCTGCGGCCGGTGCTGTGGCTCATCCTGGTGGCCCTCGCGGTGCAGTCGCTGCTCTCCGATCCGGCCCCCGGCCGGCAGGGGACGCACCTCGCCGTCACGCTCCTGCTCCTCGGCACCCTGCTGCCGCTGGCCGCCGTCGCCTCGGGACGGTGGCATGTGGCCTCACCCGGGGTCTGCCTGATGTTCTGCCTGCTGATCAGCGGGTTCGGGATCGCCTTGGGCGCGGTGCAGCCCGGCTCGGCGTCGGTGCTCCCGCCGTCGGTGGCGGTGCTGACCGCGTTCCTGGTGCTGCGCAGACGCCAGGCCCTGGCCGTCGGCGGCATCGTCCTGGGCGGCCTGGTCATCGCGGAGGTGGCCGGGGCCAACGGCGGCGTGGAGGATGTGTTCTCCCAACTGCTGTTCTGCGCGGTCCTCGCGCTGATGGCGCTGAGCATGCGGCAGGCCGGTGACAGCGAGGAGCGGGCGTCCTTGCTGCTCGCACAGTTGGAGGACGCAAGGGAGGCGGAGGCCGAGGCGGTGGCGCTGGCCGAGCGCACCCGGATCGCCCAGGATCTGCACGACGTCCTCGCCCAGACCCTGTCGGGACTGGCGGTGCAGGTGCAGGCCGCCCGCCGCATGGCCCGGCGGGACGACGCGGGCCAGGATCTCCAGGAACTGCTCGACCGGTCCGGGAAGCTGGTGAAGGAAGGGCTGGGCGACGCCCGCCGGGCCGTCGGCGCGCTGCGCGGGCAGCGCACCCCCTCGCTGGACCGGCTGCCGGAGCTGGTGGAGCGGTACCGGGTGGATCTGGAGATCGACGTCACCCTGTCCGTGACCGGGGCACGCCGCGCCCTGCCCCCCGACATCGACCTCGCGCTGTACCGCGGCGCCCAGGAGGCGCTGACCAACGCCGCCCGGTACGCGCGCGGGGCGCAGACCACCGTGACCCTGAGCTATGACGACGGCGGCACGGTCCTGACGGTCGAGGACCGGCGGACGGCCGGGGGCCCGCCCGAGCCGCCGCCGTTCGAGGGCTCGGGGCTGGGGCTGCGAGGCATGCGGGAGCGGATGAGCGCGGTCGGCGGCAGCGCGAGCGCGGGACCGACGGAGAATGGGTGGAGTGTGCGGATGGAGGTCCCGGCATGACGGAAGGGACGCGACCCGATGCGCCGATCAGGGTGCTGGTCGCCGACGACCAGCAGGTCGTACGGGGCGGGCTGGTGCTGCTGATCGGGATGCTGGACGGCATCGAGGTGGTCGGCGCGGCCCGCGACGGGGCCGAGGCGGTGCGGCTGGCCGAGAGCCTGCGCCCCGATGTCGTGCTGATGGACCTCAATATGCCGGTGCTCGACGGCATCGGGGCCACCGCGGCGCTGCGGGACACGGTTCCGGAGACGGCGGTTCTCGTCCTGACCACGTACGCCGACGACGACTCGGTCTTCCCGGCGCTTCGGGCGGGCGCCCGCGGCTATCTGACCAAGGACGCGGACGACGTCGAGGTGGAGACGGCGATCCGCAATGTCCACCGGGGTCGTACATGGCTCGACCCCGTGGTGCAGGCCCGTCTGGTCGACGGGGTCCGCGCGGAGCCGGGCCCGGCGGAGGCCCGCGCGGGAGCCCCGGCGTACGGCTGGAGATCGCCCGGGGACCGGGGAGTGTCCGAGGATCGGGGACCGCACCAGGAGCCGAGACAGCCCGAGGGCCGGAGACCGCCCGGGGACCCGAGAGAGCCCGAGGGCCGGAGGCCGTTCGACCGCGCCCTTCCCGACCATGCCCTTTCCGACCGCGCCCTGCCCGACGGACTGACGCCCCGGGAGGCCGAGGTGCTCACCCTGATCGCCCAGGGCCTGTCCAACACGGAGATCTGCGAGCGGCTCACGGTGAGCCGGGCCACGGTGAAGACGCACATCAACCGCGTCTTCGCCAAGATCGGCGCCAATGACCGGGCCCAGGCGGTGGGTTACGCCTATCGCAACAAGCTGGCCGGCGGCGACTGAGCGGGCGGGGGGCCCCGGGGCGGGGTGCGGGCGGGGGGGCTCGGGGGGGGGGGGGTGAGCCGGGGGGGGGGGACCCCCCCGGGTCCCTCGCGGGGGGA
>NZ_JBHYUG010000071.1:0-33621 GCF_042749375.1 Streptomyces sp. NPDC059477
CCGCCCGGCCCCGGCGGGTGCCGCTGGGGCACCGATCACCGCTCGGGTTACTTCGTCACCGCGTCCAGCGCGTCCGCCACGCCCCAGCCGTAGAAGCCGTTGTAGTTCTTCGGCCCCTCGCACACCGCGTCGACCTTGCCGTCACCGTTGATGTCGTACGGGTTCGTGCACGCGGTGGCGTCGGCCTCCGCGTACAGCAGGGCCTTGACCAGCGCGGGTGACGCGTTGGGGTGCGTCGACTTGATCAGCGCGGCGACACCCGCGACATGCGGCGACGCCATCGACGTACCGGCCATGTAGCCCCAACGGCCGCCCGGCAGTGTGCCCAGGATCAGGCCGCTGGTCGCGGGCGGGGCGGGGGTCTGGTAGGCGGTCGAGTCGCCGCCGGGCGCGGCGATGTCGATGACGCCCCGGCCGTGGTTGGAGAACGACGACTTCAGGCCCTTGGCGCCGGTCGCCGCTACCGTCACGATGCCGGGCAGTTGGGTCGGTATGTCGTAGCACTCGGACGGGTCGATCACCCGGTCGCCGGGCGTGGAGTCGTTCGGCGAGCCGGGGTCGGTGATCTCGTCGGCGGCGAGGTCGTAGTTCTCGTTGCCCGCCGCGGCGACATTGACCGCGCCCTTCTTCTCCGCGTACTTCGAGGCCCGGGTGATGGCCTCCACGAGGGCCTTCTGGTCCGGGTCGTCCTTGCAGTTGAAGTACCACGGGTCGGTGTAGTAGCTGTTGTTCGTCACGTCGACGCCGTGCTCGGCCGCCCACACGAAGCCGCAGACGACGGCCTCCGTGTAGAAGAAGCCCGCGGTCGTGGACACCTTGATGCCCGAGACCTTCACTCCGGGCGCCACACCGGTCATGCCGATGCCGTTCTTCGCGGCGGCGATCTCACCGGCCACGTGGGTGCCGTGCGGGCTCTCCGCCGCGCTCGGCCGCCAGGCGCCGTCGCTGGTGTCCGGCTTGCCGGTCACACAGTTGACGGACGCCTCCCGGTCGAAGTTCGGCGCGATGTCGGGGTGGGTGTCGTCGACGCCCGTGTCGATCACGGCGACGGTGACCTCGCTGCTGCCCAGCGACTTCTCGTGTGCCTTGTCGGCCTTGATGGCGGGCAGGTCCCACTGGAGCGGCTGGAGCGGGTCCTGGCCGGCCGCCGCCTGCACGTCGGCCACGTCCTCGGCGGTGAGCACCTTCGGCGTGCCCACATCGGTGGTCGACTGCGCGGGCAGCGGCGCGGTGCGCGTGGAGCCTGCGGACTGCACCCCCCGCACCTTCCTGATCGTTTGAGCGAACCCGGTGTTCGCCGAGTGCACAACGATCACACCGATCTGGTCGTACGACTGCACGATCGTGCCGCCGGCCTTGCCGATGGCCTTCTTCACGGATGACGACGATCCGTTGCCGGGGCTCACATTGACGACATAGCTGAGCGAGGGCCCCTCGGCGGTGGGCGCGGCGCTCGGCTCCGCGGCGGCGGCGGTCACGTTCGGCAGGAACGCCACCGCGGTGGCCACGGCCATCCCGACCGGGATCGCCAGCGCGCGACGGTGACGCGAGTGAGACGCAGTCATGATGAGAGTCTCTCCAGTTCGTTCGCGAGAAAAGCGGACGTTGCGGGCTGTGGTGCGGCGCGGCCCCGTGGCGGCGGAGCCGCGCCACGTGGGGCGTGCTACTGCACCGCGCGGAGCGCGTTGACGATTCCGGCGCCGTAGAAGCCGTTGGAACGCTCGCCGCCCTCGCACACCGCGTCCTGTGTGCCGTCGCCGTCCTGGTCGTAGGAGGCCGGGCAGGCCGTGTCGTCCGCCTGGGCCTTGAGCAGCCGCTGGAGCTGTGCCGGGGACGCCTTCGGGTGCTCGGACTTCAGCAGCGCGGCGACGCCCGCCGCGTGCGGCGAGGCCATCGAGGTGCCCTGGAGGAAGCCGTACTGGTTGTTCGGCAGGGTCGACAGGATGCGGCCGTTCTTCGACGGCGTGTCGGGGATCTGGTAGATCCGGTCGCCGCCCGGCGCCGCCACATCGACGACACCGTTGCCGTACGAGGAGTAGTACGACTTCACGTTCTGCACCCCGGTCGCGCTGACCGTGACCACGCCCGGCAACTGCGTCGGCACGTCGAAGCACTCACGTGGATCGATCGTCCGATCAACCGGAGTGGAGTCGTCCGGGCTGGAGTCGTCCAGGATCGCGTCGGCGTCCAGGTCGTGGTTGGAGTTGCCGGCCGACGCCAGGTGCAGGGTGCCCTTCTTCTGGGCGTACAGCTGGGCCCGGTTCACCGCGTCGACGATCGCCCTCTGGTCCGGGTTGTCCATGCAGTTGTACAGCCACGGGTCCACGTAGTAGCTGTTGTTCGTTATCTCCACGCCGCGATCAGCCGCGAACACGAACGCGCAGACCACACTCTCCGGATAGAAGAGTCCGTTGTCCGGGTCGCTCACCTTGATGGAGGACACCTTCACGCCGGGCGCCACCCCGGCGACGCCTACGCCGTTACGGGCCGCGGCTATCTCACCGGCGACATGCGTGCCGTGATAGTCCTCCGCCGTGTACGGCCGCCAGGCGCCCTCGCTGGTGTCGGCCACGCCGCCCACGCAGTTCGCCGACTGCGACTTCGAGAAGTTCGCGGCGAGGTCCGGGTGGGTGTCGTCGACGCCCGTGTCGATCACCGCGACGGTCACCTTCGAACTGCCCGGATCGATCTTCGCGGCCTTGTCCGCGCCGATCGCGCGCAAGTCCCACTGATCGGCCTCCAGGGGCTCACTGCCCGGCGTGGCCGCCGCCTTCACCTTCGCCGCCTCGGCGGCCGTCAGATAGTCCACCGCGCCCTGGTCCGTGGTGCCCGCGGCGACCAGCGGCGCCGTGCGGGTCGCGCCCGCCGACTGCACCGCGCGCACCGCGCGGATGCGCGGACCGAAGTCCGGGTTCGCCGAGTGGACGACGATCACACCGATCTGCGCGTACGTGGTCACGACGGTGCCGCCGGCCGCGGCGATCGCCTTCTTCACCGACTCGATCGTGCGCCGATCGGTCGACGTGTTGACCACGTACGCCAGGCTCGGCGCGTCCTGCGCCACCCGCACACCGGTCTCCGCGGGGGAGGCGGCCGTGGCGGTGGCGGGCAGGAAGCCGAGCGAGGCGGTCAGGGACAGCACGACGGGCACGGCGAGCACGAGCCGGCGTCTGGAAGGCAGATGAGCCATGGGGTCTCCACATCATCCGGAAATACGAGACCGGCCCGAGGCGCGGGATAGCGCCTGGGCAGGTACATGACGGGTGTTGCAGGGTGAAGCTATCCCCCGAACTCGCTGGCCAGCAATGGCCTCAGGCGACGACTTCGGAAAGAAGTCCTCCGGGTTGAACCGGTCCTCGCGTGGCTCCGTGGACGTTGGACAGGGAGCCGAGCACGATCGAGCCCTCCCCGTGGATCACGCACCCGGCCACCACTGTCACAGCCGGTCAGATGACCCGCATCAGCAAAGGCAAGAACACATGTCCGTACCGCAACCGTCCCCGATCCCCGACCGTGCCCCGGCGCCCGTCGGCGCCGCACCCGCAACGCGAGGAGACTCCGTGGCCACCGAAACACCGCCACCTTCGAAACCAGATCACCGGCTCCCCTCGACCGAGGAGTTCGTCGAGGTGCAGGAGAGCGCGGAGTTCGGTGAACTGCGCCGTTCCTACCGCTCGTTCGCCTTTCCGCTGACCGTCGGGTTCATCGCCTGGTACCTGCTCTACGTCCTGCTGTCGAACTACGCGGGCGACTTCATGGGCACCAAGGTGTTCGGAAACATCAACGTGGCCCTGATCCTAGGGCTCGCCCAGTTCCTGACCACCTTCCTGATCGCCTGGTGGTACGCGCGGGTCGCCGCGACCAGGTTCGATCCCCAGGCAAAGGCGATCAAGTCCCGGATGGAGGGCGGCGAATGAGCAGCACATTCACCTTCGCGGTCGGCGAGTCGCTCGCGGCCGGCGCGGCAAGCGAACACCGAACGCTCATCATCAGCCTGTTCGCCGCGTTCGTGGTGGCCACCCTGGTCATCACCGTATGGGCCGGGCGGCAGACCAAGGACGCGGCCGACTTCTACGCGGGCGGCCGGCAGTTCACCGGCTTCCAGAACGGTCTCGCGGTCGCCGGCGACTACATGTCCGCCGCATCCTTCCTCGGCATCGCGGGCGCCATCGCGCTGTCCGGCTACGACGGCTTCCTGTACTCCATCGGCTTCCTCGTCGCCTGGCTGGTCGCCCTGCTGCTGGTCGCCGAGCCGCTGCGCAACTCCGGCCGCTACACCATGGGCGACGTGCTCGCCTACCGGATGCGCCAGCGCCCGGTGCGTACCGCCGCCGGCACCTCGACCATCGTCGTGTCGATCTTCTACCTGCTCGCCCAGATGGCGGGCGCGGGCGTGCTCGTCTCGCTGCTGCTCGGCATCACCAGCGACGCCGGAAAGATCGGCATTGTCGCTCTGGTCGGTGTCCTTATGATCGTTTACGTCACGATCGGCGGCATGAAGGGCACCACCTGGGTGCAAATGGTCAAGGCCGTGCTGCTCATGACGGGCGCGCTGCTGCTCACCTTCCTGGTGCTGCTGAAGTTCGACTTCAACATCTCCGATCTGCTCGGCACCGCCGCCGACAACAGCGGCCATGGCGCCGCGTTCCTGGAGCCCGGCCTGAAGTACGGCGTGTCGGGCACCACCAAGATCGACTTCATCTCGCTCGGTATCGCGCTCGTGCTCGGCACCGCCGGTCTGCCGCACATCCTGATCCGCTTCTACACGGTCCCCACGGCTCAGGCCGCCCGTAAGTCCGTGATCTGGGCGATCGGTCTGATCGGCGCGTTCTACCTGATGACCCTCGCCCTCGGATTCGGCGCGGCGGCCCTGATCAGCCCTGACGAGATCACTTCGTCCAACAAGGCCGGAAACACCGCGGCCCCGCTGCTCGCCCTGCATCTGGGCGGCGTGGACTCCAACTGGGGCGCGATCCTGCTGGCCACCATCTCCGCGGTCGCCTTCGCCACGATCCTCGCGGTCGTCGCCGGCCTGACGCTCGCCTCCTCGTCGTCCTTCGCGCACGACATCTACGCCAACGTGATCAAGCGCGGCCAGGCCACCGAACAGCAGGAGATCCGCGCGGCCCGCCTGGCGACCGTCGGCATCGGCGCGGTGTCGATCGTGCTCGGCGCGCTCGCCCGCGACCTCAACGTCGCCGGCCTGGTCGCCCTCGCGTTCGCCGTCGCCGCCTCGGCCAACCTGCCGACGATCCTCTACAGCCTCTTCTGGAAGCGGTTCACCACCCAGGGCGCACTGTGGTCGATCTACGGCGGTCTGATCACCGCCGTCGGCCTGGTGCTGTTCTCGCCGGTGGTCTCCGGCAAGGCCACGTCGATGTTCCCCGACGTCGACTTCCACTGGTTCCCGCTGGAGAACCCCGGCATCGTCTCCATCCCGGTCGGCTTCCTGCTCGGCGTCATCGGCACCCTGCTGTCGAAGGAGGAGCCCGACAAGGGCAAGTACGCCGAACTGGAGGTCCGGTCACTGACCGGCACCGGGGCCCACTGAGCCAGGGCCGGCCCGCGCGGGGACGCCGCTCGACCGGGACGCCGGGTGCCTCGCAGCACCGGACAGGTCCTGGTCACCCGCGCGGGAAAGGCCCGCTCCCGCGTGGCCGCGTCGTACCGATCGTGGAGATCCACGACGCGGCCACGCCGTACCTCCTCGGATCGGGCACGTCCGATTGTCCGGACCGTCGCGTAGGCTCGCTGGTGTCGGAACGTTTCTGATCGCTTTGCCGTTGATCGAATGACCATCGGGCCGATGGATGTTTCCGGACGAGGGAAGGGGGTCCCCGTGCTCACCGATACCTATGGACGAGTGGCCACCGACCTGAGGGTCTCGCTGACCGACCGGTGCAATCTGCGGTGCACGTACTGCATGCCCGAAGAGGGCCTGCAATGGCTGGCCAAATCCGATCTGCTCACGGACGACGAGATCGTCCGCCTGATCGACATAGCCGTCACCTCCCTCGGCATCGAGGAGGTCCGCTTCACCGGCGGTGAGCCACTGATCCGCCCTGGACTGGTCGGCATCGTCGAGCGCGTCGCGGCCCTGGAGCCGCGCCCCCAGATGTCCCTGACCACCAACGGCATCGGCCTCAAGCGCACGGCCGCCGCCCTCCAGGCCGCCGGTCTGGACCGCGTCAATGTCTCGCTCGACACGCTCCGGCCCGATGTCTTCAAGGCCCTCACCCGCCGCGACCGCCACCAGGACGTCATCGACGGCCTGACCGCCGCCCACGACGCCGGTCTGACCCCGGTCAAGGTCAACTCCGTCCTGATGCCGGGGCTCAACGACGACGAGGCCCCCGACCTTCTCGCCTGGGCGATCGAGCACGGCTACGAACTGCGTTTCATCGAGCAGATGCCCCTGGACGCCCAGCACGGCTGGAAACGCGACGGCATGATCACGGCCGGTGACATTCTGGGCTCTTTGCGTACGCGCTTCGCCCTCACCCCCGAGGGCGAGCAGGCGCGCGGCTCGGCCCCTGCCGAGCGCTGGCTGGTCGACGGCGGACCGCACCGCGTCGGCGTGATCGCCTCCGTCACCCGCCCCTTCTGCGCCGCCTGCGACCGCACCCGTCTCACTGCCGACGGCCAGGTCCGCACCTGTCTGTTCGCCCGCGAGGAAACCGACCTGCGCACGGCCCTGCGCTCCGGCGCCCCCGACGAGGAGATAGCCCGCATCTGGCGTCTGGCGATGTGGGGCAAGAAGGCGGGCGCGGGCCTGGACGACCCGACGTTCATCCAGCCGGACCGCCCCATGTCGGCGATCGGCGGCTGAAGAATCCGCGACCGAAGAGTCGGCGACCTAAGGATCAGCGGCCGAGGGTCGGCGGGCTCAGGATCAGCGACCGAAGGATCAGCGACCGAGTGATCGGTCGCCAAGGAAGCGAAGCCGGCGGCGCGAGCCCAGGTGATCGAAGCGAGGGGACCGAAGCCAGAGAGTCGCTCCGCCCTTTCAGGACTCGGGAGCGCTCCACTCCTCGAACCGCACCACGTCCTTCAAGAACCCCCGCACTCCCAGAAACTGCGAAAGATGCTCGCGGTGCTCCTCGCAAGCGAGCCAGGTCTTGCGCCGCTCCGGTGTGTGCAGCTTCGGGTTGTTCCACGCCAACACCCACTCGGCACCGGCCCGGCAGCCCTTCGCGGAGCAGATGGGCGACACGGGCTCGGGACCAGGGGTCGGAAGGACGTTCACCCTCCGACCCTAACCCGACCGGGACGGGCCGTGATCACGGCCTCCACAGCCACAGTTGATGCGATCACGGCAAACATGATCGCCCGCTGCGACGGAGTACGGGCACCCTTGTGCGACGGCGTATGTGCACCCGCTCCCATGTGATCACCGCCGCCTCGTTCGAGGGCATGATCGGCGACCGAAACGGCCACGGAAGGACGACACAAAAGGCGACGCCGAGCAGCCACGGGGGGAGCTGCCCGGCGTCGGTCCGTCGCTCCGACGGGGGATGCGGAGCGCGTACGAAGTATGTCATGGGGATCCGGTCGCCCGGCACCGGAACAACATGATTGATCTGAGCTTTTACCGACCATGGAATTGCACTGGGTCTAGGCGGGCCGCTCGGTGGGACCGGCCGGTCCGTCCTCCGCCCGGGATTCCGTGTAGCCGCCGTCAGCGGCCCGCGGCGGTGCGATCATCGGGCTGGGCTGCACGGTCACGAACGTCGTCGGCAGTGACGGAGCGTTCTCCCGCCCGGCGTTGGCGACCACCACCGCGATATAGGGGAGGACCGCCCCGAGCACCAACGCCACGATCGCGACGTGCCGTTCGACGTTCCACAGCACCGCGGCGAGAACTACCGACACCGTGCGTACCGACATCGAGATGATGTATCGGCGCTGGCGTTTACGGACGTCGTCCTGGAGGCCCTGCCGGGCTCCGGTGATCCGGAACACCTGGGTGCCGTCGCCGTCGCGCTGCTTCCGCATCACACTCCACCACCCGCCCGCAGGGGACTGTCCCCGACCCGATCCCGGTCCGTACCGGGCAGCAGGCCGGTCCGGACAGGCCCAACGTTACGCCGCGCCTGCGCCGCATTCGAGACCGGGTCACCCTCCTGCCCGCGTGAACGTCGTGGGCCGTAGACCGTACGGGCGAGCCCGACATGCGCCGTACGGAGGGCGGCCCGACACTGGGCCTAACGCTCAGGTCGAGCCGTACGAGGAGGCAGTCATGGGCTGGTTGTGGGCCATCATCGTGGGATTCGTGCTCGGTCTGATCGCCAAGGCGATCATTCCGGGCAAGCAGCACAGCCCGCTCTGGCTGACCACCATCTTCGGCATGCTCGGCGCGCTCGCCGGCAACGCCATCGCCCGCGGCCTGGGAGTCGCGTCCACCCCGGGCATCGACTGGAGCCGTCACCTGTTCCAACTGGTCGCCGCGATCATCATCGTGTTCCTGGGCGACATGGCGTACACGGCGACCCTGGGCAAGCGCAAACAGCACACCTGAGCCCGATCACAGCCGACGCCGAAGGGGTGCGGGGAAGCAGGCGACGAGCCACGACGGACTCGCAGTCGCCATCCCTCCGCACCCCTTCGGCGAGCGCACCATCAGCGAGCACCCTTGCAACCGATCGGATCCTGCTCGCGTGATCACATCCCGCTCCCGCGATCCCGCGCGCGTAGCGCCCTCCCGCGCCCGCTGAAACACCTCTCGCACCCGCCGAAGTACCTCACGCACTCGCCCGCAGAGGTACCTTTCGCGCCGACTGATCAAAGATCGCTCACGCTGATCGGAATCAGCTCGTGATGATCAGACTCCGCTCACCATCACGGCGGCCAGATTCCGCTTCCCGCGCCGCAGCACGAGCCACTTCCCGTACAGCAGATCCCCGGCGGCCGGCATGGCGTCCTCGGCGGCGATCTTGACGTTGTTCACGTACGCACCGCCCTCCTTGACCGTGCGCCGCGCGGCGGACTTGCTCGCCACCAGCCCCACCGCGGAGAAGAGATCCACGACCGGTACCAGCCCGGAGACCTCGATGTGCGGCACCTCGGTCAGCGCAGCGACCAGCGTCCGCTCGTCCAGCGAGGCCAGCTCGCCCTGCCCGAACAGCGCCCGGCTAGCGGCGATCACCGCCTCGGTCTGCCCGGCGCCGTGCACCAGCGTCGTCAGCTCCTCCGCCAGTGCCCGCTGTGCGGCCCGCGCCTGGGGCCGCTCCCGCGTCTGCTCCTCCAGCTCCTCCAGCTCCGCGCGGGACCTGAAGGACAGAATGCGCAGGTACGTCGACACGTCCCGGTCGTCCACATTCAGCCAGAACTGGTAGAACGCGTACGGCGAGGTCATCTCCGGGTCGAGCCAGACGGCGCCGCCCTCGGTCTTGCCGAACTTGGTGCCGTCCGCCTTCGTCATCAGCGGCGTCGCCAGCGCGTGTACCTGCGCCTGCGGCTCCAGCCGGTGGATCAGGTCCAGGCCCGCCGTGAGGTTGCCCCACTGGTCGCTGCCGCCCTGCTGGAGCGTGCAGCCATGACGCCGGTACAGCTCCAGGAAGTCCATCGCCTGGAGCAGTTGGTAGCTGAACTCGGTGTAGCTGATGCCCTCCTCGGACTCCAGCCGGCGGGCGACCGAGTCCTTGGTGAGCATTTTGTTGACCCGGAAGTGCTTGCCGATGTCCCGCAGGAACTCGATCGCGGACAGCCCGGCCGTCCAGTCCAGGTTGTTCACCATCACCGCGGCGTTCTCGCCCTCGAAGGACAGGAACGGCTCGATCTGCGAGCGCAGCCGGGCGACCCAGGCGGCGACCGTCTCCGGCGCGTTCAGCGTGCGCTCCGCGGTCGGGCGCGGGTCGCCGATCTGGCCGGTGGCGCCGCCGACCAGGGCCAGCGGACGCAGGCCCGCCTGCTGGAGCCGGCGCATGGTGAGCACCTGCACCAGATGTCCGACGTGCAGACTGGCCGCGGTCGGATCGAAGCCGCAATAGAACGTGACGGGGCCGTCCGCGAGCGCCTTGCGCAAAGCGTCCTCATCAGTGGACTGGGCGAACAGCCCGCGCCACTTCAGCTCGTCGACGATGTCCGTCACGGTTCTCGTGTCTCCTCGGATGATCTTCGGGCGATCTCGCGTGATCTTCGGTTCGGTCCCAGCGCCGCCCGACTGTGAACGCCTACGAGGTTATACGCCCGGACTGACAGAGCTCATATTGAAATCCGGCACCCGCAGCGCGGGCATCGCCGCCCGCGTGAACCAGTCGCTCCACTCCCTGGGCAGCGTCTTCTCCGTGCGCCCCGCCTCGGAGGCCCGTCCCAGCAGACCGACCGGCGATTCGTTGAACCTGAAGTTGTTCACTTCCCCGGTCACCTCGCCGTTCTCCACCAGATACACGCCGTCGCGGGTGAGCCCGGTCAGCAGCAGCGTGGCCGGATCGACCTCGCGGATGTACCACAGGCAGGTCAGCAGCAGCCCGCGCTCGGTGGCGGCGACCATCTCCTCCAGGGAGCGGTCCGTGCCGCCGTCCAGGATCAGATTGCCGATGCCGGGCGCCACCGGCAGCCCGGTCAGCGCGGCGCTGTGCTGGCTGGTGGTCAGCCGCGTCAGCTCGCCCGCGCGCATCCAGTCGGTCGCACCGAGCGGCAGTCCGTTGTCGAAGACCGATTGATCACCGCCGGATGAGTGAGCGATCACGAACGGCGCGGACTCCAGGCCCGGCTCGTTTGGGTCGCTGCGCAAGGTCAGCGGCAGCTCGGTCAGCCGCTCGCCGATCCGGGTGCCGCCGGACTTGGAGAACACCGTCCGGCCCTCGGCCGCGTCCCGGCCCGACGCCGACCACAGCTGGTAGATCAGCAGATCGGCGACCGCGGTCGGCGGCAGAAGCGTCTCGTACCGCCCGGCCGGCAGCTCGATCCGCCGCTCCGCCCAGCCCAGGCGTACGGCCAGCTCGGCGTCCAGCGCCGCCGGATCGACGTCCTTGAAGTCCCGCGTGGCGTGCCCGGCCCACGCCGAGCGAGTCCGGTCGGGCGACTTGGCGTTGAGTTCCAGCGTGCCGGTCGGCTGATCATGCCGCAGCCGCAGCCCGGTCGATGTACCGACATAGGTCGACACGTGCTCGTGATTGGCGAAGCCGTACAGCTCGCGACCGCCCGCACGCGCGCGTGCGAACGCCTCGCCCAGAGCGGGCGCGAAGTCGGCGAACACCGCGGAGGAGGTCTCGGCGGGCGCGTCCGTGAAGTCCGGACTCGCGGGGACGCCACTGACCAGCGGCTGCGCGTCCTCGGCGGGACCGGCGCCCCGCGCGGCGGCCTCGGCGGCCCGTACCAGCGGCTCCAGCTCGTCCGGCGTCACCGCGGCGCGCGAGACCACCCCGGAGGCGGTGCCCTCCTTGCCGTCGACGGTCGCGATCACCGTGAGCGTGCGCCCGCGCGTGACGCCGTTCGTCGTCAGCGCGTTCCCTGCCCAGCGCAGATTGGCGGTCGAATGCTCATCGGCGATCACGACACACCCGTCGGCCCGCGACAGCTCCAGGGCCCGTTCGACCATCTCGTACGGCTTGCTGACGGCGGCGCTCATCGCCCGGCCTCCTGGGTGGTGTTGAGGATGCTGACGCCCTTGAAGAGCGCGGACGGGCAGCCGTGGGAGACCGCCGCGACCTGGCCCGGCTGGGCCTTTCCGCAGTTGAACGCGCCGCCCAGGACATACGTCTGCGGGCCGCCGACGGCCGCCATGGAACCCCAGAAGTCGGTCGTGGTCGCCTGGTAGGCCACGTCCTTGAGCTGCCCGGTGATCCGGCCGTTCTCGATCCGGAAAAAGCGCTGACCGGTGAACTGGAAGTTGTACCGCTGCATGTCGATCGACCATGAACGATCACCGACGACATAGATGCCCCGGTCCACGCTCCCGATCAGCCCCTCCGTGGACAGTCCCGCCGGATCCGGCTGGAGCGACACATTGGCCATCCGCTGCACCGGCACATGCGCGGGGGAGTCGGCGAACGCGCACCCGTTGGAGCGCTCGAACCCGGTCAGCCGCGCGATCCGCCGGTCCAGCTGGTAGCCCACCAGCGTGCCGTCCTTCACCAGGTCCCAGGACTGCGCCGCGACGCCCTCGTCGTCGTACCCCACGGTCGCCAGGCCGTGCTCGGCGGTGCGGTCACCGGTGACGTTCATCAGGTCCGAGCCGTACCTGAGCTTGCCCAATTGATCGAACGTGGCGAACGAGGTCCCCGCGTAGGCGGCCTCATAGCCGAGCGCGCGATCCAGTTCGGTGGCGTGCCCGATGGACTCGTGGATCGTCAGCCACAGGTTCGAGGGATCGACGACCAGATCGTACGATCCCGGCTCCACGCTCGGTGCGCGCATCTTCTCGGCGAGCAACCCGGGGATCAGATCCAGCTCCTCGTCCCAGTCCCAGCCGGTGCCGGTCAGATACTCCCAGCCGCGCCCGACCGGCGGCGCGATCGTGCGCATGGAGTCGAACTCGCCGCTGGAGTCGTCCACCGACACCGCCGTGAGCTGCGGATGCAGCCGCACCCGCTGCTGGGTCGTCGCGGTCCCGGCCGTGTCGGCGTAGAACTTGTTCTCGTGCACGGTGAGCAACGACGCGTCGACATGGTCGACCCCGTCCGCCCTGAGCAGCCGCCCGCTCCAGTCCGCGAGCAGTGCCGACTTCTCCTCGTCGGGCACCGAGAACGGATCGATCTCGTACGAGGAGATCCAGGTCCGGTCGGTGTGCACGGGCTCGTCGGCCAGTTCCACGCGTTCATTCGATCCTGCGGCTTTGATCACTTGAGCAGAGAGCTTCGCCATGGCGACCGCCTGCCCGGCGACCCGCGCGGCGGCGTCCATGGTCAGATCCACACCGGACGCGAACCCCCACGTCCCGCCATGCACGACCCGCACCGCGTATCCGAGATCGGTGGTGTCCGACGACCCGGACGGTTTGCCGTCCCGCAGCCGCCAGGACGCGCTGCGCACCCGCTCCAGCCGGAAGTCGGCATGCTCCGCCCCCAGGGCACGCGCGCGTGCCAGCGCCGCGTCCGCCAGGGCGCGCAGCGGAAGCGTGAGAAACGACTGGTCGATGTCATGGGGCACGGGCGGGAATCCCTTCGGACGCTTGGTGCAGTCGCGTTTGAAGGCAGTGAATCATGTCCCGCTCGCCGACCTCTGCGGCAAAGGAGGCGGTCGGACGCCGGCCGGCGGTCCGGCTGGGGCAACGGGGTGACTCCGTCGCGCCGAACGATTTCGTTCTGTTCGGCCTAGCGGGCCGTACCCGACGCCCTCGACCTGCTCAAAAATGTTCTGCGCGAACGAACACGGGACCGATCACCGTGTCCGCCCTTGAGCGTCACCTACCACGCGACGTGAACCGCCTCGGGACGCATGGCGATCTCGACGCAATGGTCCCCGCACCCTCCGTCGTAGCTGCTCTTGAACCAGTTCAGCTCAGGGGCGGTGCTCACAGCGCTCCTCGCATCTGTTCCAAGAGTTTGACCGTAGCCCGACAGTCCAGGGCCTGGGTACGCAACTTGCCATAGCGCTGCTGGAGGACGCTGACCTCGCCGGGATCGACGATCAGATTGCTCGATCGATGCCCTTCGAGGTAACCGAACCATTGGTGGTTGGCTGATTCGGCCAGGTACAGCTGGCCATCGGACCCGCAATGGTCTTCCTGGCGCAGGGGCATGATCTGGATCTCGACATTGGTCCGCTCACCTACGGTCAACAGATGGTCGATGACAGCCCTGGTGATTGACGCGCCGCCGACCCTGCGCTCCAGGATGGTCTGTTCGATGATGAACGAATAGGAAGCGTTTGGTCGCTCGGTCAGCAACGCCTGGCGTTCGATCTTTGCCGCCACCTTGTGGTCGATCTGCTCGTCGGTGAACGGAGGGAGCTGGCACATGAGCACCGCCCGCGCATATTCCTCCGGCTGCAACAACCCCGGAATTGCCCGGCACTCATACGCGTAGAGCGTGATCGCCTCTTCCTCGATCCCGGCCCATTCCAGGAACCACGACGCCAGCCCCGCCCGCCGTGCCAGGGTCTTCGCCGCCGCCGCAAGGATCTCGAACCCGACCGGCCCCAGCACCTCTGCCGCCCGTGCGGGCAGATCCGCCGGGGGGAATCGCTTTCCCTGCTCGATCTCGGCGACATACGCGGCTGGATACCGCACACGGGAAGCGAATTCCTCCTGGGGCAAGCCGGATTCGTCCCGCAGTGCCTTCAGGACGATTCCGAACGTCTTGAGACAGTCGGATAGTTCCACTTCCGTATTGTTCGTTCCAATTTCGCATTGGTTCGCCGTCATGACCGCGTGCCTCCCATGCTCACGTTTCCGCGTACTCACCGAACCCGCCCAATCCATCGAGGGTCACGGGGGAGTTACTCACCTAGCCCAGAGTCTGCACCGGTACAGAGGCGTCTGTACCGGTGTCGTTCCTGTTGGCAGGGTGAGCGGGAGCAGAACGCTGGATTCATGCCAGCAAGAGGCGACTGGGAGGCCGCTACCGCAAGTACGTTCGTCCGGTGGCTGTCGGCCACCCGTCAAGGAGCCCGCCTCGCGCGCAGACTCGCCGTGCACCAAGTCGACCGTGTGAGGTGCCGCACGGGATCCTGGCCTCCGACGAGGGGGACTGCTCCTGGCGGAGGCCATCGCCGCGTGGCGTGACACCGCGCGCGGCGTGGCACTGGATGGGCGCGGACGCGGAGGTCGATCGACGCCCACAGCGTCGGTGTCGTGGAAAGCGAACGATAAATCGATCAGGTGGGATCGTTTTCCGTTGCCTTGAGCGGCTGGGTCGAACGGTCTGACGGCTCGTGCTCCTGGTGAGACGGGCTGAACCGGGCGGATCGACTGTAGAAACCCGACAGCGAGCCCCCCGAGCCACTGTCGGTGCCCGAATGCCCGCGTGGCCAGGGCGACCGATAGGTTTTGGGTAAAGCCGCCTGTCATCGCGTGTTCGGGCGGATGTGTCAGACCGCTATGGAAAGGGTGATCCGTTGAGCCGCTCGGTTCTCGTCACCGGAGGCAACCGGGGCATCGGCCTCGCCATCGCCCGCGCATTCGCCGACGCCGGTGACAAGGTCGCGATCACATACCGCTCGGGCGAGCCGCCGGCCGCCCTCACGGAACTGGGCTGCCTCGCCGTGAAGTGCGACATCACGGACACCGAGCAGGTGGAGCAGGCGTACAAGGAGATCGAGGACGCCCACGGCCCGGTCGAGGTCCTGATCGCCAACGCCGGCATCACCAAGGACCAGCTGCTGATGCGCATGTCCGAGGAAGACTTCACCTCGGTCATCGACACCAACCTCACCGGTACCTTCCGCGTGGTCAAGCGCGCCAATCGCGGCATGCTGCGCGCGAAGAAGGGCCGCGTCGTGCTCATCTCGTCGGTGGTCGGTCTGCTCGGCGGTCCGGGCCAGGCCAACTACGCCGCTTCCAAATCTGCTCTGGTCGGTTTTGCTCGTTCGCTCAGCCGTGAGCTGGGCTCGCGCAACATCACGTTCAATGTCGTCGCGCCCGGTTTCGTGGACACCGACATGACCAAGGCGCTCACCGACGAGCAGCGCGCGAACATCGTCAAGCAGGTGCCGCTGGGCCGCTACGCCCAGCCGGAGGAGGTCGCCGCGACGGTGCGGTTCCTGGCCTCGGACGACGCCTCGTACATCACTGGAGCCGTCATCCCTGTTGACGGCGGACTGGGAATGGGTCACTGATCACCATGAGCGGAATCCTCGACGGCAAGCGCGTCCTGATCACCGGTGTGCTGATGGAATCCTCCATCGCCTTCCACGCCGCGAAGCTCGCCCAGGAGCAGGGCGCCGAGATCATCCTGACCGCCTTCCCGCGGCCCACCCTGACCGAGCGCATCGCCAAGAAGCTGCCCAAGCCCACCAAGGTCATCGAGCTGGACGTCAGCAACGACGAGCACCTCGCCCGCCTCGCCGACCTGGTCGGTGAGGAGTTGGGCGGCCTCGACGGCATCGTCCACTCCATCGGCTTCGCTCCCCAGGACGCGCTCGGGGGCAACTTCCTCAACACGCCGTTCGAGTCCGTGGCGACCGCCATGCACATCTCGGCGTTCTCACTGAAGTCGCTCACCATGGCGTGCATGCCGCTGATGCAGAACGGCGGCTCTGTCGTCGGCCTCACCTTCGACGCCCAGTACGCCTGGCCGCAGTACGACTGGATGGGCCCCGCCAAGGCCGCCCTGGAGGCCACCAGCCGCTACATGGCGCGCGATCTCGGCAAGCAGAACATCCGCTGCAATCTGATCTCCGCCGGGCCGCTCGCTTCCATGGCCGCGAAGTCCATCCCCGGCTTCAGCGATCTGGCCTCGGTCTGGGACAGCCGCTCCCCGCTGGAATGGGACCTGAAGGACCCGGACCCGGCCGGCCGCGGCATCGTCGCGCTGCTCAGCGACTGGTTCCCGAAGACCACCGGCGAGATCATCCACGTGGACGGCGGCCTGCACGCCATCGGCGCCTGATCCCACGCCACCCTCCCAGGGCTCGCGTCCCGCACGGGGCGCGGGCCTTCGGCGTGTCCGGGTGTTTCGGGGGCTGGTACGGGCCGATCCGGGCGTGTCCCCCGTTCGGCCTATCCGGCCGGGCGGAGCGGCGTCGCAACTGCGCACTCTGGATCAGGCGTTCGTCACACGCATTCCTCCCCAGCACGACCCCGCACGGCCGAGGAGGTCCCCCTTGTGCGCCCATCCCGCAGCATGGCCTCAGCGACCCTTGCCGTCGCGATCGTGCTGTCCACGCCCCTTCCGGCGGCCCCGCACGCGCGCGTGGAGCGAACGGCACAGGGACGCGCCCAGAAACCACCACCCGCGCGCGTGACGCAGACAGCACCGGCTCCTGTCGATCGTGTGCTGTCCGACGCCCAGCCGCGATCCGGTGACCAGGCGCGACCGGGTGACCAACCCCGATCGGTCGGCCAACCGCGATCGGGCGACCAGCCCCGGTCGGGTGACCGACCGCGATCGGGCGAGCATCCGCTGCCCGCTCAGAAGCCGCAGGCCGCCGACCCTCCGCAGCCCGCCGAGACGCGCCGGCCCACACACCTTGCGCAAGTCGCCAAGACGCGGCAGCTCGCCAAGACGCGGCAGCCCCCCAGGAAGCCGCCGCCCGGCGAAACACCCCTCTCCGGCGGCAAGCCCCGGCTCGACGCCAAGCCCCCGTTCGGCGCCGAGTGCCGCACCAGTGTCGACGGCTCGCGCGTGACCGCCTACTGCCACAACCCTTACCCCGAGACCGACCGGCTGCGGCTGCACATCGAGTGCGAGCGCTGGTGGGACCTCGACAGCGACGGCGAGGCGGCCGACGCCGGGCCGGCGACGACCGTACGGCTCACCGGCCGCTGCTGGAAGGAAGTCCGCGCGGCGTGGGTCACCCACCAGAACCGGGGGAGCTGAGCCGGGCCAGGCGGCACAGGAAGGGATAGCTGGCCGCCTCCGCCCCGGCCGTGTCGGCGTCGCCCGCGCGGATCGCGTCCAGCAGCCGGGCGTGGTCCATGTGCGCGTCCGGGGTCAGCTCCTCGCCTACACCCTCGCGCAGCCAGTCCCGCAGCACCTCGCCCAGATCGGCGTACATCTGCGTCATCACGTCGTTGTGCGAGGCGGCCACCACGGCCAGGTGAAAGGTCGCGTCGGCGGTCACGAACACCTCCGCTTCCCCCGAGCGCCACGCCTCCTCACGCCGCTCCAGCACCGCGTCCAACTGCTTGAGGTCCTTCTCCGTGCGCCGCTCGGCGGCCAGCCGGGCCGCGGCGGACTCCAGCGTGGAACGCAGCTCGGCGATGTGCCGGGGGTCGGCGCCCGCGAACCGCCGGTGCATGACACTCGCCAGCTCGCTGGTCGCCACGACATAGGTGCCGGAGCCCTGGCGGATGTCGAGGAGGCCGTTGTGCGCGAGCGCGCGGACCGCCTCGCGCACGGTGTTGCGGGCGACGCCGAGCTGTTCGACCAGCTCGGGCTCGGTCGGGATGCGCGAGCCGACCGGCCATTCGCCCGACGCGATCTGGTTCCGCAGCTCGGCGATGACCTGCTCGGACAGAGCCGAGCGGCGTGGGTGGCTCAAGGGCATGGCGCATCCTCGCTCACGAGGGTCGGCAGAACCGCGCCGACGAATGGACAACCAATCATCCCATGATTCTATGATGGGTCCCATGCCGCGAGAGGAAACGACCACGACACTGCCCCCGACCGTCACCAGTTCGGCCCCGCCCACCCCCGAGGCGGCCGGATCGGGCGGCCCGCGCGCGTGGGCGATGCGTCTGCTCGTCGTCGGTGTCGTCCTCACCGCGGTCAACCTCCGTCCCGCGATCACCAGCCTCGGCGCGCTCCTGGAAGACGTCCGTGTCGGGCTCGGCATGAGCGGCAGCATGGCCGGGCTGCTCACCTCCGTCCCACCGCTCTGCTTCGCCGTGTTCGGCATCACGGCACCCCGTCTGGCCCGCCGTTTCGGCCCTGGCGCGGTGGTGTGCGCGGGCATGGCCGCGATCGCCACCGGCCTGCTCGTACGGCCGTACGCGGGCGGCACGGCGGGCTTCCTGGCCGCCAGCGCCCTCGCCCTCATGGGCATAGCCGTGAGCAACGTCCTGATGCCGGTCATCGTCAAGCGCTGGTTCCCCGACCGGATCGGCACCATGACCGGCCTGTACTCGATGGCCCTCGCCTTCGGCACGGCCATCGCGGCGGCGATCACCGTCCCCGTCACCGACGCCCTCGGCGGCGGCTGGCGTCCCGGGCTCGCCCTGTGGGCGGCCCTCGCGGTGGCGGCCGTACTGCCCTGGATCCCGTTCGTACGGAAGTCCGCGGCACCCACCCACGCCGGGAACGGCAAGGACGAGGCTCTCCGCGCGGCGCCGGACGTATCCGCGCGGGAGGAACCCGCCGTACGCCTGCGGATCACCCGGAGCCGTACCGCCTGGGCGCTCGCGGTGTTCTTCGGCCTCCAGGCCACCGCCGCCTACATCACCATGGGCTGGATGCCGCAGATCTTCCGTGACGCGGGCGTCTCCGCCGACACCGCCGGTCTGCTGCTCGCCGTGACCATGGTCATGGGCGTGCCGCTCGCCTTCGTCATCCCGCGCCTGGCCACCCGGCTGCCGCATCAGGGCCCGATCGTGGTCGCCCTCGGCCTGTGCGGACTGGCCGGATATGCGGGCCTGTACCTCGCGCCCGCGGGCGGCGCCTGGGCCTGGGCCGTGCTGCTCGGCATCGCCAACTGCGCCTTCCCGCTCGCCCTGACGATGGTCGGCATGCGCGCGAGGACCGGCGCGGGCGTGGCCCAGCTCTCCGCCTTCGCCCAGAGCACCGGCTACCTGATCTCCATCCCCGGCCCTCTCCTGGTCGGCGTCCTCTACCAGCACAGCGGCGGCTGGGGTGTGCCCATCGCCCTGATGGCCGCCCTGATGATCCCGCAGATCCTGGTCGGCCTCGTGGCGGGCCGCAACCGGACGGTGGAGGACGAGGCCGCGCGCTGAGGACGAACCGCGCGCTGAGGGCGAGGGCGAGGGCGGGTGGCCGGCGCGCGGGCGGGCACAATCCCAGGGGCGCGCCACCCCGCGCGCACTACCCAGGGATGGACCACCCCGGCGGTCCACCACCCCCGGAACGGACCACCCCGGGGCACACCGCGCCCACCCAGAGTGGGAGACTGAGCGCATGCCAGTGCTCGATCCGAACCCCAAGAACGGCCAGAAGAAGCTGCTGCTCGTCTTCGGTTCGTTCTTCGCCATCTTCGTGATCATCGGCATCATCGCCACGATCGCGTCACCGTGACCGGCCGCCCGGGAGACGCGGCGAGGCCCGCGTGAGACCCGGGTGAGACCCGTTGGTGGGGCTACCCCCACCAACCCCTAGGGGGTGAGGGTCAGGGTCAAGTGGGTGGATCACCGGATGGGTTGGGGCCCGCCGGGTCCGTATCTTCGAAGTGTGACCGCGAGCGGCGGGCACTCACCCCTCGAAGACGGCGGAGGCACCCATGTCGGCCCCTACGTACTCCCGGACCCACCCGGCGACCGCGGGCCGGGCTGTCTCTTCCCGGCTGCCCTGGTGGGCCCTCGCCCTGCCGACCCTCGCCTTCATCACCCTGCTCGCGTTGATACTCAACCCCGCCGAGGCCCACGCGGCGGGCGGCGACCCCGCGATGTCGCACGTCGTGGAGCGCGTTCAGCAGCTGATCAGCCGCTAAGGCCCCAGGCCGATCCGGGGCTTCCATCCGACTGCCGTCCGTCCGCCCTCCGGAGCCCTGCCCGCACTCTCCGTGGACCGTGGCACCGCGTGCCCTCCCCGTGCCGCCGAGACCCCTCCACCATGGGTGAATCCCCAAGTCAACTCCCTGCGCCCCATGGCATATTTCATGCGAAGCTGGGGCCATGAGCGTCGCAGAACCCCGCAGGATTGTCCTCTTCCGGCATGCGAAAGCCGACTGGCCCCAGGTGAACGACCACGAGCGTCCGCTCGCCGAGCGGGGCCGTCTGGAGGCCGCCGAGGCCGGGCGCAGGCTCGCCGATACGGGTATCGCCTTCGACCTGGCCCTGTGCTCCACGGCGACCCGGACCCGCGAGACCTGGAAGCTCGCCGTCCAGGAGTTCCCGCACCGGCCGAAAACCGTCTACGAGGAGCGGATCTACGAGGCAGCGCCCGGCGAGCTGATCGCGCTGCTCAACGAGACCCCCGACGACGTCCGCAACGTCCTGCTGATCGGCCACAACCCAGGCATCCAAGCGCTTGCGGAGATCCTCTCCGGATCTGCCGACGGGGAGCCTCGCGACCGGATGAGCGAGCGTGGCTTCCCGGCCGCCGCCTTCGCCGTCCTGACCACCGACGGCGCCTGGAAGAACGTGGAGCCCGGCACAGCCGCCCTGGTCGATTACTGGGCCCCGTCCGACTGAGCACCCGTCGTCCGCCGGGCTGGACGGACGACGCGCGGCGAGCACGAAGAAGCGTCGAGCCGCGAGCAAGAAGAGAAGACGAGCCGAGAGTACGAAGGCAAGGGCCCGGCATCCGATGACGCCGGGCCCTCTGCACACCCTGATGCGGACGCCCGCCTCGGCGGGGTCGCTCCGGCCACGGGACCGCCGCCCCTCCGGCAGCCACCCCTGCCACCGGACGCCCGCTCCGGCCGGTCACGCGTGCCAGGGGACGCCTGCTCCGGCCGAGTCACCCGTGCCACCGGACACCCGACCCGGCAGGTCACCCCTGCCACCGGACGCCCCCCCAGCGGCTCACCCCGCCGCCCCGCGTGCCCACCCCCGCAGGCCACCGGTCACCCCTCGTCGTGTGTGTCCGCCGCCTCGACCTCTTCGCGGGTCACGCCGAGCAGATACAGCACCGTGTCCAGGAACGGCACGTTCACCGCGGTGTGCGCGGCCTCCCGGACCACCGGCTTGGCGTTGAAGGCGACCCCGAGCCCCGCCGCGTTGAGCATGTCCAGATCATTCGCGCCGTCCCCGATGGCGACGGTCTGCGCCAGGGGTACGCCCGCCTCCGCCGCGAACCTGCGCAGCAGCCGTGCCTTGCCCGCCCGGTCCACGATCTCGCCGGTGACCCGGCCGGTGAGCTTGCCGTCGGCGATCTCCAGCGTGTTGGCCTGCGCGAAGTCCAGCCCCAGCCGTTCCTTCAGGTCGTCGGTGACCTGGGTGAACCCGCCGGAGACCACACCGACTTGATAGCCGAGCCGCTTCAGCGTACGGATCAGTGTCCGCGCGCCCGGCGTCAGCCGCACCTCGCTGCGCACCTTCTCCACGACCGAGGCGTCCAGCCCCTTGAGCAGCGCCACGCGCGCGTGCAGAGACTGCTCGAAGTCCAGCTCCCCGCGCATCGCCGCCGCTGTCACCTCGGCGACCTCGTCCTCGCATCCGGCGTGCGCGGCGAACAGCTCGATCACCTCGTCCTGGATGAGCGTGGAGTCCACGTCCATCACCACCAGCCGCTGCGCCCGCCGGTGCAGCCCCGCCGCGACCACCGCGATGTCGACGCCGAGCGCGGCGGCGCCGGTGGCCAGCGAAGTGCGCAGGGTCTCCGTCGCCACGCCGGACACCGCGAACTCGACGGCGGTGACCGGGTACTTGGCGAGCCGGAAGATACGGTCGATGTTGCCCCCGGCCGCGGTGATCCGCGCGGCGATGGCCGCCGTGGCCTCGGCGGTGAGCGGATGGCCGAGTACGGTCACCAGTGAGCGGCCCAGTCCGCGTGGCCGGTTGTCGCCGGTGCCGGAGATGATCTCCGCCTGTAGCTTCATCGATTCTGCCCAGCTGTGGACCGTCGCCCGCAACTCGCCGGCAAGCCCCTGCGGAGGCTCGGTCACGAGCGCGCACAACACGATCCGGCCACGGGTGACGACCTGCTCGATGTCGACCACGTCGACCGCGAAGGCAGCGAGAGTGTCGAAGAGCCCGGCCGTGATGCCCGGCCGGTCCTTGCCGAAGATCTTGACAAGGAGGGTGGGGAAGTCTGAGGTCTGCGAAGGGCTCATGGTGCCTCCACCGTATCCGGCACCCAGTGCCTACCGCCTCCGTGGTCCGTCTAGCGGACACGGAACACTGGATGTCTGAACAGTGGCGTAAGCCCTAAATGTCACCAGCGTCTGCGCTTGCACCGGTGATCCCACGCCGCGCCTCAGCGTCCCCCCGTTGCCGCCCGGCGCGCCGAGCCCCGCCCCTTTACCGCCCCCTTGGACCGCCCTCTCTCACCGCCGCCCCTTCGGCCGGCCGGGCGGTGGAGGCGGCCCCTCCTCGGGCGAGGTGGGCGGCCGGCGAGGAGACGGGGGAGCGGGCGGTACGACCGGCCCCGGCGCCGTCGGCGAGCCGTAGACGTCGCCATGGTCCACGCCGCGAGAAGGCCCAGGCCCCGTCGCAGCCGCCCCACCCGACGCCCCCGACCTCTGTCCCCGTACCCCCGGCCCCTGCCCACGCGACTCCGGCCCCCGCACCCCCCGTACTCGCCGCCCCTCAAGCCCCTCCTCCGGCACCCGCAAGTAAGGATTGGTCGCCGGATTGGGCGCCCGATAAGGCACCCCCCGCCCGTACGGCCCCGCACCGGCACCTTCCGCGGCCCCCACCCCCGTACCCGCACCCATCTCCACGTCACCCAGTGCCACCCCCAACCGCACTGCCTGCCGCCCCGCCGCCCCCGTCGCGGACGCCAGCAACGCCCCGACGACCCCGGCCCCCACCCCCCACACCGCACCCAGCAGCAACGCGGACCCGAGGCGCGCCCGCAGCTCCACCCCGGCCCCGAAGGCGTCGACCCCCAGTACCGACAGCGAGGCGTCCACCGAGACCTCCGCGAGCCACCCGAGCAAGGGCAGGGCCAGCGCCATGACGACCCCCAACGGCACCGCACACCGGATCACGAACCCGAGGGCACCGGCATCCTCGACATCCCCCGCCATCCCGCCCCCACGCCCCCGCCGCCCGCCCGGCGCCACCCCGCCCGCCGTTGGACCACCCGCCGTCCACCCACGCACCCCCGGCCCGCCCGGCGTCCGCACAGCCACCCCCCGCTCGGCCACCCCCCGCCCGACCGGCGTCCGCACCGCCGTGACCACCCCCGCCAGCAGCATCAACAGCCCCGCCCCCACCCCCAGCAGCCACACCCGCGTATCCAGCTCCGCGAGACGTCCGAGTGTCACGGGCCCGTCCGAGTCGGCCAGCAGGTCGTCCAGCGGATCCGGCAGGAAACGGGTCAGCGGACCCGTCGCGTCACCCTCGTACGGCACGAAGAGGCCGATCGGGACGCCGAGCCACACGCCGTTCGGCGCGCCGAGCAGTGCCGCGCCCGCGATCCGCTTGGGGTGGTCGTCGCCGATCGCCGCGTACGCCGCCGCCGCGAGCCCCGCCGCGATCGCCACCAGCAACACGGTGACCAGCGACGAGACGGCAGGCCTGACCACCCGGTGCACGAAGGCGAGCCCGCGCGGCAGCGGGGTGCGCCGCGAGGCCAGCAACGCGATCAGCAGCACGCCCACCACCCAACCGAGCCCCCCGAGCAACGTCGGCACGGTGTCCACGGTGAACCCGACCGCCGCCTTGGCGTCGATGAGATCGCCGACCCGGTCCGGCAGCAGCCCCCCGATGTCCCAGGTGTCCCCAATGCCCCCGACGTCCCCCACCTCGCCGAGGCCCGGGATCTCGATTCCGCCCGCCCCGCCGGCGCCCGGCGCGTCGTCCAGCCCGAGCGCGCCGCCGTCGATCGTGATGACGTCGTGCCCGGCCCAGGCGAGCCCGCCGAGCGACGCCACGAACAGTGCGATCACCGCACCCACGCGCGCGAGCAGTTCGGCCGGTGACACCACCGCTCCGGCCGCCCGCAGTGACCGCAGGAAAATCCAGGACAAAAGGAGCGCACCGACCAGGCTGACCCCCAGTGGCGTGATCTCGATGGCGGTCGAGGCCTCCGCGCCCTCCAGGCCGAACGCCGACACGTCCCCCGACGGGCTGACCGACCCACCGGCCCCGAGCGCCACCACCGCCGCCGTCATCGGGCCCAGCGACCCCGCCGCGTCCGCCTCCAGCAGATGCAGGCCGAGCGCCGCCGTGCCCGCCATTCCGATCAACGCCCAGCTCACGGAGGCGATCGCGGACAGCACTACGTCGATCCACGGCACCCGCCGGCCGCGCCGTACGCCTTCGGCTTCCATGGCAGACCCCCCGATCCGCTGCGCGGCACAGCGCCACGCATGTCCCCCTCGCCTGGAATACCACTCTCCGGGGCGGTTTCAACCCCGTCAACGACAAAGCCTCGATGCGCCCCCGCGCCGCCCGCACAAGGCCCGACTTTCGGTCAGGGGGGCGCTCCTGAAATAGTTCCCCCCGATGTTCGACATCCCTAGACTCCCTGCGATGGGGGAAAAATCGGGGGACAACTCAGTGGGGCATGGAGTGCCGGAACTCGTACTGGAATCAAACGGACGGACCTGGACGCTCGACCCGTCCAGGCCCTACACACTCGGGCGCGATCCGCAAGGGGACGTCGTGTTCGACGACGCCAGGGTCTCCTGGCGGCACGCCACGGTCAGCTTCAACGGCCGTAGCTGGGTCATCGAGGACCACGGCAGCACCAACGGCACCTTCGTCCAGGGGCAGCGAATCCACCAGTTGGAGATCGGCCCCGGTTCATCGGTGCACCTGGGCAACGCGACCGACGGTCCGCAGGTCAAGCTCTCCGGCGCGGCGGCCGTGGCACAGCCGCAGCAGCCGCACCAGCAGCCGTACGCGGCACAGGGCGCCCCGGGCGGGCAGGCCGCGCAGCCAGGCTGGGCCCAGCAGCACGCACCGCAGGCCCAGGCCGGTTGGCAGCAGGCGGCGCAGGTCCCCCAGCAGCAGGGGCAGGCCCCGCAGCGGCAGGGGCACGCCCCGCAGGGACCCGGTGGTGCCGCGGGGGCGCCGCCGGTCTACGGCGACCGCAGCCCCACCACGTTCCACCAGTTCGCGCTCGGCCGGGTCATGCGCATCGGCCGCGCGCTGGACAACGACCTGGTGGTCTCCGACCTCCAGGTCTCGCGCCACCACGCCGAGTTCCACTCCATGCCCGACGGCCGCATGGAGATCCGCGACCTCGGCTCCCACAACGGCACCTATGTCAACGGCCAGCCGATCACCAAGGGCGGCGCCCAACTGCTCGGCCCGGCCGACATCGTGGGCGTCGGTCACTCCACCTTCCGGATCGTCGGCGACCGCCTGGAGGAGTTCGTCGACACCGGTGAGGTGTCCTTCTCCGCCCGCCATCTGACCGTCACGGTCGACGGGGGCAAACAGATCCTCAAGGACGTCTCCTTCGGCGTCCCGGAGAAGTCGCTGATCGCCGTCATCGGCCCGTCCGGCTCCGGAAAGTCCACCCTGCTCAAGGCGCTGACCGGTTACCGTCCTGCCAATCAGGGCGAGGTCCTGTACGACAACAGGAACCTTTACAAACAGTTCGCCGAGCTGCGCCAGCGCATCGGCCTGGTCCCGCAGGACGACATCCTGCACAAAGAGCTGACTGTAAAGAAAGCTCTCAAATACGCGGCCAAGCTGCGCTTCCCCGCCGACACCACCGGCGCCGAGCGCGAGGCCCGCATCGATGAGGTGCTGCGCGAGCTGAAGCTCGACCTCCACAAGGACAAGAAGGTCACCTCCCTGTCCGGCGGCCAGCGCAAGCGCGTCTCCGTCGCCCTGGAACTGCTCACCAAGCCGTCGCTGATCTTCCTGGACGAGCCGACCTCGGGTCTCGACCCGGGCATGGACCGCGATGTCATGCAGCTGCTGCGCGGCCTCGCCGACGACGGCCGCACGGTCCTGGTCGTCACCCACTCGGTGGCCGAGCTGGCCCTGTGCGACAAGCTGCTGGTGATGGCGCCGGGCGGCGCGGTCGCCTTCTTCGGCCCGCCCGAGGAGGCGCTGAACTTCTTCGGCTACGACACCTGGGCCGATGTCTTCTCCGCCTTCGAGAACTACCGCGACTACGACTGGGCGGGCCGCTGGAAGGGCTCGCAGCACTACCAGATGTACGCCGCGGACATCGACGCCGTCGCCGCACAGGCCGTACAGATGCCGGCCATGCAGGCGATCAGGCCGCCGAAGCCGCAGGGCTGGATGTCACAGTGGATCACCCTGGTGCGCCGCTACACCTCGGTGATCGCCTCCGACAAGGGCTTCCTTGCCCTGATGGTGATCCTCCCGGCCGTCCTCGGCGCGGTCAGCATGCTGATCGACCCGGACAAGGGCCTGCTCCCCAACGCGCCCAACGCGCAGGGCCGGATCGTCCCCAACGGCACGGCGACCACGGTCCTGCTGATACTCGCCGTCGGCGCCACCTTCGCGGGTGCCGCGAACTCCGTCCGTGAGCTGATCAAGGAACGGGTGATCTACGAGCGGGAACGCGCGACCGGCCTGTCCCGCTCGGCGTATCTGATGTCCAAGGTGTTCGTGCTCGGCGTGATCACCGTGTTCCAGGGGCTCATGGTCGGCGTGATCGGTTTCTCCCGCCGCGAGATCCCCGCGGAGGGCCTGATCATGGGCAGCGCCACCATGATCGAGCTGTCCCTGCCGATCATGGCGCTCGGCTTCACCTCGATGATGTTCGGCCTGGTCATCTCGTCCCTGGTGAAGACCTCCGAGAAGACCATGCCGCTGCTGGTGATGTTCGCGATCGTCCAGGTCGTCTTCACGGGCTGTCTGTTCGCCCTGAACGGTGCCGTCGGCGTCAACCAGTTCTCGTATCTGATGCCGTCCCGCTGGGCGGTCGGCGCGGCCGGCGCCACGCTGGACTTCAACCGGATCGCCCCGCCCGAGGACGGCGGGCCCGACGACCCGCTGTGGGAGCACACGATCGGCGTCTGGGGCATGGACATGGCCGCCCTGCTCGTCCTCGGTGTGATCTGCGGCTTCTTCGTCGCCCGCTTCCTGCGCCGCCACGAGCCGGAGGTCATGCGCAAGTAGCACCGTCGTACGACGCCGAAGGGCGGCACCCTCATGAGGGTGCCGCCCTTTCGCGCGCGGTCCGAGACCCGCGCCGGCCTCGGCGCGCGCGGGAGCCGACAGACGCGCCGGACGCGCCGGACGCATCGGAATGTGACCGATGTGGCCGACGTGACAAGACGTGCCGGTCCCCGGCGGCTCAGTACGCGCTGAAGACGTTGTCGATCGAGCCGTACCGGTCGGCCGCGTAGTTGGCGGCGGCGACGATGTTGGCGATCGGGTCGTAGATGTTCTTCGACGTACCGGAGACGTGGTACGCCGCGAAGGTCGGCGGGATCACCTGGAGCAGACCCTTGGACGGGATGCCGTTGATGGCGTTGATGTCCCAGTTGTTGATCGCGTTCGGGTTGCCGGAGGACTCCCGCAGGATGTTGCGGTGCAGCCCGTTGTAGCTGCCCGGGATGCCCTTGGATTCCATGATGTCCAGCGACTCACGGATCCAGCCGTCGAGGTTGTTCGCGTACGTCGGCGCGGCGGCCGGCTTGCTCTGCGGGCGCTGGGCGGACCGGCTCGCGGACTGCTGCTCGGCCTTGCGCTCGCCGGCGGCCTTGGCGGCGGCCTGCTGCTTCGCCTCCGTCTTGGCCTTGCGGGCGTCGGCGGCGGCCTCCTTCTTGGCCTGGATGGCCTCGATCTTGACGCTGGCGCCGGCGACCCGGTCGGTGACGCTGGCCCGGACGTCCTTGATCGGCTCGGTCCGGTAGGTGAGCTGCGCGGTGGAGGAGGCGTCCGTGGTGACCGTCTCGCCGCCCGCGGGGACCAGGGTGAAGGCGAGCGTGGCGGCGCTGAGCGCACCGACCCCGGCAAGGGCGAGCCTGCGCTGCTTGGACAGCGCCCGGCCACGAGCGGCGGCACGGGACAGACCGGCCCGACCGGTGTCGGCGGCACGAGACAGACCGGCACGACCGGTCTGGGCGGCAAGACCGGTCCGAGCGGCAAGACCGGAAAGCTTGAAGTTCTTCGGCATGGCGAATGGACCTCTTCGAATAGCGCGGAGGCCGCTCAACGTCCGCCGGAACAGGGGACTGTCCGCGAGAAAGCCACGGGAAAGAACCCGCGGCGCTGAGCGACGGCAGCCATTCTTAGCTGTCGCAAAATCGCCTGGCAAAGGTGTGACGTACGAAGCCGGATAGTGGACCCTAGAAGTGCAAATCGGGACAGACTGGGCCGTCTGTCCCGTTCACGTGGCAGGTCTTGATCTCCTACTCACCTTCGTACGTGATGTGGGTCCTATGTGCGGGGTCACATCGGCGGTGCAACGGTCTCACCAACAGTTGCCGGAGCAACTCCCAGGGTGAGGGTCCTCCTCCGGAAGGAGGAGATGCACGTCCCCGAACTCGTGCCACAGATAGCGCCCGCGCAGCGCCGCCTCGTACCCACGGCCGATCGCCGCCCGCCCCGCGACCGCCTCCAGCATCAGCAGATGCGACGCCTCCGGCTCGTGCAGCCCGGTCAGCAGCCCGTCCACCACCCGCACGCCGCGCTCCGGCGTCACCACCAGGTCCGTCCACCCCTCGGCCGCCCTGACCGTCCCTGCGGGCCCCACGGCGGACTCCACGGCCCGCACGGCGGTCGTCCCCACCGCGATCACCCGCCCACCACCCTCCCGGGAGAGCGCCCCGCGCCCCTTCTTCCCGCCCTTCACGGCGTTGATCAGCCGCGCGGAGACCGCCGGCACCGCGAACCGCTCCGCATAGGGCGGCTCGTGCGCCTCCGTGGACGCCACCCCCGTGTGCAGCGTGACCGGCGCGAACTGCACCCCCCGGCTCACCAGCTCCGCCACCAGCCGCGCGGTGAAGGGCCGCGCAGCGCTCGGCATCTCCGCACTGCCCGCCCCGTCGCCCGCAGGCAGCGCGAACACCGTCTGATACACGGACAGCGGCTGATCCCGCTCCGTATAGGAGTAACGAATCGGCCGCCCGTGCTCCCGCAGCAGCCCCGCCACCTCCGGATCCGACACCCGCGCCCACCACAGCCGCCGCCCGACCGCGCTCACCGGCTCCTCCAGCACCAGCCGCACACCTCCGGGCAGCCCCACCACCGCCCCCTCGGGACCACCCTCCCGCGCGCGTGTGGTGCCCCTGCCGTCCGGATCCCGCAGCTCCACGGCCCACCGCCCGTCATCGCCATGGGTCGAGAAATGCACCACCACGCGCGCGTGCCCGAGGATCCCGTCCATGGCCGCCGCCAGCGTCGGGGACGTGTTCACCACCAGCAGGTCCCCGGCCCGCAGCAGCAGGGGCAGCTCCGCGAACACATGGTGCGAGATCTCGCACCCCTGCGACACCAGCAGCCGTACGGCGTCCCGGCCCAGCCCGGTTCCCCGCTGCTCGGCGGGCACCCGCGCGGACAGCTCCCCGGGAACCCTCAGGGCCAGTGTCACCGCACCCCCTCCAGCAGCGACGGCGCGCTGTAGCGCCCGCTCACCGGACGCTCGTCCAGCAGCCGCAGGAACGCCGGCACCACGGCGACCGGCTCCGGCCGCGGCTCGGTGTCCTGCGGTACGGCCGCCGCGTACAGGTCCGTCGCCATGTCCCCGGGATCCACCGCCCAGACCCGCAGACCGGGCTCCTCGGCGCCCAGCACGGCCGCCAAATGGTCCAGGGCCGCCTTGGACGCCCCGTAGCCGCCCCACGTCTCGTACGCCTCCGCCGCCGCGTCCGAGCTGATCGCGATCACCGTGCCCGCGCCGGAGACCCGCAGCAGCGGCAGCGCCTCCTGCACCAGCCCCAGCGCCGCCACCGCGTTGACCTCCAGCGCCCGCCGCAGCCCCGCCAGCGGCAGCTCCTCCAGCCGCACCAGCGGCTCGGCGCCCAGCGCGCTCGCGTTGCTCACCAGCAGATCGACGCCGCCCAGCCGCCAGGCCGCCGCCACCAGTGCCGCGCGGTGCCCGGCGTCCGTCACATCCCCGGCAAACGCCTCCACGCGCGTGCCGTGCGCCGCCACCGCCCCGGCCGTCTCGGCCAGCACGTCGGCGGTACGGGCGTTCAGCACCAGATCCCAGCCCCGCGCGGCCAGCGCGTCGGCCAGCGCCCGCCCCAGCCCCTTCGACGCACCCGTGATGATCGCAACCGGCATGGCACACGTCCCCTCGTCCTCAACCGCCGTACGGTCCGGCGTGCCCTCACGGTAGGAGCCGCCCCGCACCCTGCGCCTCGGGCGCGAGCCGCAATCCGACGGGGCCCTTCGGCCTACGCCGCCGACCTGCGACCTCAGCCCTAGGTCCGGCGGCCCAGACCAGGGCCATCGCCGGTCCGATCCGCGTTGTCGGACCCCGCCGGTACCGTGAGGTCATGAGTCAAGGCCCCCGGTCCGGCCTCGCCGCGATCAGCGCCGCGCTGCTGGCCATGAGCAGGCACCTGGAGGTGCACGACGTCCTCAAGACGATCGTCGCCTCCGCCCGCGAGCTGCTCGACGCCGAGTACGCGGCCCTGGGCGTCCCGGACGACCACGGCGGCTTCGCCCAGTTCGTCGTCGACGGCGTCAGCGACGCCCAGTGGAAGGCCATCGGCCCGCTCCCGCGCCAGCACGGCGTCCTCGCCGCGATGCTGCGCGACGCCAAGCCGCAGCGCCTGGCCGACGTCCGCAAGGACACCCGCTTCGGCGGCTGGCCCAGCGCCCACCCCGACCTGGTCGACTTCCTGGGCCTGCCCATCCGCGACGGCGACGAGATCATCGGCGCCCTCTTCCTCGCGAACAAGCGCTGCCCCAAACCGGACGGCGGCTGCGGCTTCACCGAGGACGACGAGGACCTCCTCGCGATCCTCGCCCAGCACGCCGCGATCGCCCTGACCAACGCCCGCCTCTACGAGCGCAGCCGCGAACTCACCATCGCGGAGGAACGCTCCCGCCTCGCCCATGAGCTACACGACGCCGTCAGCCAGAAGCTGTTCTCCCTGCGCCTGACCGCCCAGGCAGCCACCGCCCTCGTCGACCGAGACCCGGCCCGCGCCAAGGACGAACTCCACCAGGTGGCCGCCCTCGCCGCCGAAGCCGCCGACGAACTGCGCGCCGCCGTCGTGGAGCTGCGCCCCGCCGCCCTGGACGAGGACGGCCTCGTCCACACCCTGCGCACCCAGATCCATGTCCTGGACCGTGCCCACAGCGCCCGCGTGACCTTCACCGCGCGCGGCATGCGCGCCCTGCCCGCCGCCCAGGAGGAAGCGTTGCTGCGCGTCGCCCAGGAGGCCCTGCACAACGCGCTGCGGCACTCCGGCGCACCCTGCGTCGAGGTCGTCCTGGAGCGCCGTGGCAGCGGCGCCGTCCTGCGCATCCGGGACGACGGCGGCGGCTTCGACCCGCGTACGGTCCGCCGCGCGGGCCGGCACCTGGGCCTGGTCTCCATGCGCGACCGCGCGAGCGGCGTGGGCGGCCGGCTGAGGGTGGAATCGGCGCCCGGCTCGGGCACCACGATCGAAATGGAGGTTCCCGGTGGCTGACGCAATCAGGGTGCTGCTCGTCGACGACCACCAGGTGGTCCGCCGGGGACTGCGTACCTTCCTGGAAGTGCAGGACGACATCGAGGTCGTCGGCGAGGCCGCCGACGGCGCCGAGGGCGTCGCCCGCGCGGAGGAGCTGCGGCCCGACGTCATCCTCATGGACGTCAAGATGCCCGGCATGGACGGCGTGGAGGCGCTGCGCAAGCTCCGCGAACTGAGCCACCCCGCGCGCGTGCTGATCGTCACCAGCTTCACCGAACAGCGCACGGTGGTCCCGGCCCTGCGCGCGGGCGCCGCCGGATATGTGTACAAGGACGTCGACCCCGAGGCCCTGGCCGGTGCCATCCGCTCGGTGCACGCCGGGCATGTGCTGCTCCAGCCCGAGGTGGCCGACGCCCTCATCTGCCAGGAGGATTCCCACTCGGGCCAGGGCAGAGGCGGTTCCCTCACCGACCGCGAGCGCGAGGTGCTCTCCCTGATCGCCGACGGCCGCTCCAACCGAGAGATCGCCCGTGCCCTCGTCCTCTCCGAGAAGACCGTCAAGACCCACGTCTCGAACATCCTGATGAAACTCGACCTGGCGGACCGCACCCAGGCCGCGCTGTGGGCCGTACGTCATGGTGTGGCCGGATAGCAGCCGGTTGGCGACCTCTTGGCAACCCTTGGCGACCAGTTGGCGACCGGTCCGCGGTCGCTCGGTGCGGCAGACCGGAAGGTTCCGTTCCGGGCTGAGATTCATACCGTCGTGGGAATGTCCCCCGGATGGCGCATCCTTCAGGCGGTCCGGCCGTTCTCCATGCGTGCCACGGTGACTGCCGTGGCGATCGCAAGGAGGGCTTGAGAAGTGAAGAACCTGAAGAAGGCAGCGGCCGTGACGATGGTGGCCGGCGGGCTCATTGCCGCCGGGGCCGGAATGGCCTCCGCCACCGACGGCTCGCTGGCGACCGGCAAGGCCGAAGGCTCTCCCGGTGCCGTCTCCGGCAACGTCATCCAGGTCCCGGTGGACGTCCCGGTCAACGCTGTCGGCAACAGCGTCAACGTCATCGGTGTGCTGAACCCGGCGTTCGGCAACCTCGGCGTCAACCACTGAGTGCAGGCCTAGCGCCGCACTGATTTCCGGCCTCCCGGGCGCTCTCCGGGAGGCCGGTCCGCTTGTCGGCGCAGCCCGCCAGAACGCCCAATCCTTTTGTCCGCCATGGAGTTTGTCCGCCATGGGGCGTGTCCACCATCGTTTTGTCCGCCCATTGATCCGAACGGGCAGTTCGACCGGCGCCGCCGTGTCATGCGGAACGCTCCCGCCGTTGATCAGCGCACGACCCGCGGCCGGGTCGGACCCGCAACAGCAGGAGGAAACGCTTCTCATGAACATCGCCAAGAAGGCCGCCGTGGCCCTCACCGTCGCCGGTATCGCCGCCGGTGCCTCCGCCGGTGCGGCGGTCGCCGACGCGCGCGCCGAGGGTCCGGCCGTGAAGTCGCCGGGCGTCGTCTCGGGCAACGCCATCCAGGTCCCCGTCCACGTCCCGGTCAACGTCGTCGGCAACACCATCAACGTCATCGGCCTGCTGAACCCCGCGTTCGGCAACACCGGCGTGAACCACTGACCCCAGCGCGGTCACCCAGGGGGGGGGGCGGGGGCGCGCGAGCGGGGTCCGGGCCCCCCCCCGCCGCCCCCCGGCGGGGGGGCGGGGTCCAGCGCCCGCGCGGAACGGT